>CAYXQB010000001.1:0-38328 GCA_964466435.1 uncultured Flavobacteriaceae bacterium
AGGTCGAGATAACCGACGAGCGAACTGTACATCGTACGCGACATCAATAGCCCTTGATCGCCATACGGTAGTCCCAACTTCCGCGCGCGCCAGTTGGCAAGCGTTTCCACACGCCGTGCTGCCTCCGATGCATCGTCGAGAGCAAACGTGAAGTGAGCGGCTTTGAGCGCGTTGCCTTTGCCCCGCATGAACGAGGTCACCGTCGTACTCCAAAACGGCTCAAGCGTGGTGTCGGCGTGCAGGAACAAAAGCCAGCGCCCCGTGGCCTCCTTTGCGCCCGTTGACAGTTGCACGCCGCGCCCCTTTGGCGCTTGAACGACGCGCGCTCCACCCAGTTCGGCCCGCGCGACGGTATCGTCGCTAGAGCCGCCGTCGACCACGACCACATCGATCGCAAGAGTCTCCCGTGCCTCTTCGATCGCAGCCAATGTCGATGACAGCCGCGCGCCTGCATTGAGCGTCGGGATAATGATGGTTAGGTCGATGGCGACGGGTCCCCTCATGGGTGCAGTCTCTGCCATGGCCGGCTGAGACCAGCCACCAACTGGAAGCGGAGCGGTGCGCACGGCCGACGCAAAACCCATGACGAATCACCAAACGGAAGCTCGAACCTAACGCGGGCCGCCCAGCGCGGGGCGGGTCGAAAGCACGCCCGGGCTGCGATCTCGTGCGCCTTGTGCCCACGCTGCAACCGCGTGCGGTCTGAGTGTCGCCGTCAACGGCAGCCGAGGCTGAGTTGCCAGAAGGCCAACACGCCCCAAAAAGCGAAGGAGTAAGCTAGAAAGCGGAGAACTTAGCGCTTGCCATAGTAACAAGCTCGTACTATTTACCTTGTAATAGCCGCAATCGCGGTGGTTTTGGGAGGTAGGTTATGGGCGACCTGTTCGGGGCGTTGATCGCATTCCTAGTTCTTCTTTTGATTGCACCGATCGTCATCTTCGCGGTGCTCATCGGTCTGGGCTTCGCCGCAGTGGGTGTGGCGATCAGTTTGGCCTTTGCGATCCTCGGGATTGCGATCGAGCTTCTGGTGTGGACCGCGCCGTTCCTGCTCGTCTTCGGGCTCATCTACCTGATCTTCCGCCCGTCGCCGAAGCGCGATCTGGCGCGCCAATAACGCATTCAATCGCGATTGAGAGATCGCTAGGGTGTCCCGCGAAACGGGGCACCCATGAATTTCAAGAGCGACAACACCGCGCCGGCAGCACCAGAAATTCTCGCCGCGCTCGCCCGCGCCAACGACGGCGTCGCGAGCAGCTATGGCGATGACCAGGTCACCGACCGCCTAAAGGCCAAACTCTCCGCACTGTTCGAGAAGGACGTCGCTGTCTTCCCGGTCGCCACCGGCACCGCCGCCAACTCGCTTGCGCTCGCGACAATGACGCCGCATTACGGCGCAATCTTTTGCCACGAGGGCGCCCACATCCACGTTGACGAGTGCGGCGCGCCGGAGTTCTACACCCAAGGCGCCAAGCTCGTGCCGCTGAAGGGTGCGCGCGGAAAGGTGACACCGGAAGCCGTGAAAGCGGCGTTGGCACATCACCAACGCGGTTTCGTGCATCACGCGCAGCCCGCGACGATCTCGATCACCCAAGCCACCGAACTCGGCACGGTATACACCGCGACGGAACTTGAAGCCCTGTCGCGTCTCGCGAAGAGCGAACGGCTCAGCCTCCACGTCGACGGCGCCCGCTTCGCCAATGCAATCGCCCACCTGAAATGCTCGCCAGCTGAGGCTACCTGGAAGTCCGGCGTCGATGCACTTTCGTTTGGCTTCACCAAGAACGGGGCCATCGCAGCCGAAGCCGTGATCTTCTTCGACCCGGATCGCGCCGCCGACATCGCCTATCGGCGTAAGCGGGCAGGGCACCTGTTCTCGAAGATGCGCTACCTCTCGGCGCAGATCGAAGCGATGCTGGATGCAGGTCTTTGGCTCAAGCTCGCGGCCCGGGCTAACGCAGCCGCGACGCGGCTGGCCGACGGCCTGCGCACGGTTCCTGGCGTGACGCTCGAACACCCCGTCGAAGCCAACGAGCTCTTCGTTCGTCTCCCCTCGATCGCCGCGATGAAGGCGCTCGAGGCCGCCGGCGCAAAGTTCTACGAGTGGGAGCCGCCGACAGAGGGGCGCCCGTTGCTACGCCTCGTATGCGCATTCTCGACGACGGATGCAGAGGTGGATGCCTTTTTGGCGGCCGCGCGCAAAGCGGTGTGAAGCGACGTGCCTCCAAAAGAGGGGGCCGAAGGCGGGCGAGAGAAGACCGCCTCCGGCCTGCCGAAGTTCTGGGTTACTTCGGCATCAGAACGCGATCAATCGAGTGGATCACGCCGTTCGACTGGATTACGTCGTAAACGCTGATGTTCGCGGCGGCGCCCGTCGCATCCTTGACGACGATATTGACCGGGCCGTTCATCTCGGCCGTCAGCGTGCCGCCGGCAACCGTTTTGAGCGTTGCCTTGCCGCCGCTGCGCTTAATCTCGTTGCGGATGTCGTTGTAGGTCATGCGGCCCGCGACGACGTGATAGGTCAAAACGCCGGTCAGCGCGCCCTTGTTCTCGGGCTTGAGCAAGGTTTCGACGGTGCCGGCCGGCAGGGCCGCGAACGCCGCGTTCACCGGCGCGAACACCGTGAACGGACCTTTGCTCTGCAGCGTTTCGACAAGACCGGCCGCTTTCACCGCGGCGACGAGCGTGGTGTGATCGGCAGAGTTCACGGCGTTCTCGACGATCGTCTTGGTCGGGAACATCGCCTGGCCGCCGACCATGACGCTGGCAAGCGCAGCGCCGGAAAGCAGAGCCGAAGCAGCAATTGCCAGAACGGTTTTGCGTGCGAAAGACATTGTGACTTCTCCATTTCAGACAAAGTTTGATCGCTACCGGAAAGCACCATGCTCGCCGGATGAAAATCGCCCGAGTGTTTCGGGAACGGCTGCGAACGAAGCGGTGAGCCTCTTTGTTCTCTGCGGGTCGCCCGCGTCGTTCGCTGCAGTCGGCCTCTTCTACGCACGCCTCTCGAATTGGGTTGCGCCGAATTCGGCAAAATCGCTCACGACGGCGTGAGCTCCGCAAATCAGCGCGGCAATTGTGACGAACAAACAAATCCGCGCGTGGCGATGATCCGCAAGCGGAGACAGACGTACGAGCGGACCTAGTGAGGAGCAGTTCGAGGAGTAGGCGCCACTTCGCGAAGCTTCATGATCGTGAGCAGCGACATGAAGGCCGCCGCCGAAAGGAACATGTGCCAGAGGAAATGCGACCCAACGCCGAAGGTCTGGCAAGACCAGGTATCGGCGGAGCGAAACGTCAACGCGACGATCGCCGAGAGTAGCGCTGCCCCACCCAACACCGCCGCCTCGCGGGAGATCGCAGCACTTTGGGCGATCAACCAGATCGCCAAGCCCACGATTGCGACGGCCGTCCCCGCCATTCGGCCGGGCATCGGCAATCCAAAGTCCACAAACCGCATCGCCAGTGTCGCCGCAACGAACGCCCCCATGGCAAGCAAGACGTGCGGCCAGGGTGCCACGCGCCGCGCCCAGACGATGGCTGCCACAAGAACGAAGATCAGCGCCGGCAGGACGTCGAGCGTCAACGACCAGCGGGTGCGAAGTCCGTGCCAGAGAATGCTTCCGACGCCGTTCGTCATCAGCAGCGCGCACAGGACGTAGAGTTCGATCGCTCTCGGCGCGCGCCGCATGACTTGAAACAGCGCCAATATCCCGAAAACGACGATGACCCCGCTTGAGATCGCGTTCGCAGGCTCCACGGGAAAGAGTCCCGTGATCGTCTCGGGCGTCTCGCAGTAAGTGGGGCCGAACCGTTCCATGTCATCTCTTTTGGCAAACGAGCGTACGTCGCTCAGGTAGCGGCATCTTCCTCAACCCGGCGGCCGCGCTCGGCCGACGATAATGCGTCCATCGAGCGTCGGCGCCACCGTGCCCTTCGCGCGGATGTAGGCCATCACGACGTTCGCAATGAGGTCGGCTTCGGCTTCGCCCACCAAAATCTTGCCGGACTTCAACGCAGTGTAACCATCCCCGCCGCTCGCAAGATAGTCGTTGGTCGCAAGCCGGTACTTGGCCTTTGGATTGAGTGGCTTGCCGTTCACGGTCACGCCGGCGACCCGCTGCCCGGCAGCGCGCGAGACATCCGCTTTGATCCGCATCCCCGATACCTGCGGGAAGCGCCCCACTTCGTTCTCCGCGCCTGTAAAGCCTTGCTCCAGCGCCTCCTTCAACTGCGCGCCGGTGAGTTCGAGGACATAGGCCTTGTTCAGAAACGGCAGCTCCGTCAGCACATCCTTGCGCGTCAACTGTGTGCCGGCCGGATAGACCTTTCCGCCACGAAAGCCGCCGCCGTTGATGAGCACGACATCTGCCTTCGTCGCGTCTCTCACGGCATCCGCGAACAGATTGCCGATCGCGGCCTCCCCGCCGCGCACGGTCGCGTTCCGGCTGTCGAGTTCCGTTGCCGTCGTGCCGATCGGTTGCCCAAGCTCTGCTCCAAGCTCTTTGGTGTACTGTGCGACACGCGCCTCGACCTCCGGATCGGGCGTCGCGTCGGCCGTGTCGATGAAGCGAAAATGCGGCCACCAGCGGACCTTGCGCTTGCCGTCGCCCTTGTCTTCGACCGACACTTTCAGGTCGATCGCCGCGACCATCATCCCGTCTTCGCCGGACTCGACGATCGCGGTCTTCTCGTTGAAGTTCATGTAGAGGTCGTGGTCGTGCCCGGACAGGATCACATCCGCAACGCCCGACGCATAAAGCTGCTGATCGAGCGCCCGGTCGGCATGCGGCACGAGTACGATCAAGTCTGCGCCGGCCTTGCGCAACCGCGCAGCCTCGCGTTCGGCCGTGTTGACGCTGTCTGAGAACTTCAAGTTGCCGGGCTTCGACGAAACGGGCGAGTTGTCGGCCGTCACGCCGATGACGCCCACCTTTACTGACCCGAAATTCACAATGGTCGAGTCCGCAACGCCCGGGATCGGTTGACCGCTTGCGTTCCGCAAATTGGCGGCCAGAACGCGTGCCTTGAACTCGCCCATGCGCTTCAAGAACACATTGGGTCCGAAGTCGAACTCGTGGTTGCCGGGAACGAACAGGTCGAGCGGTGTCATATTGAACAGATCGACAATGTGGGCCCCCTGGTCGAAACCCGACATCAGCGAGGGCGAAATCGTGTCCCCCGCATGCAAGACAAGCACGTTCGCATGCCGCGCCTTTTCCGCCTTGAGAACGGCCGCGATCCGCGCCATGCCGCCGCGCCCGTTTTCGGCCTCCATCTTGTAAACGTCGCACACGAGTACGAGTGTGATTTGGGTCTCGTTCGTCGCGTTGGTCGCAGGTTGTTCCGGCGACGACGCACAAGCGGGCATGGTGACCGCGATGCAGAGCACCAGAAGGGCACGCAGAAGTCGCATCGAAATCGCTCCAATCGCTCTCATAGGGGACAGGACCCAAGACTGACGGATTCGTCAAGCAATCGACAAAAAATTCGGGGACACAGGTTCATTGACGTGCGCCCCGTCGAAGCCTAATTTCGGGGCCATGGCTCGTCTAGCAAGAGCGGTGGCGCCCGGTGCGCCCCATCACATACTGCAACGGGGCAATCCCGGGCAGCGGATTTTCGCGACCGATCGGGATTACAAGGAGTATATCGCCCTTGTGGCTGAGGGCTGCTCGGCCGCGCGCGTGGGTGTCCTTGCGTACTGCCTCTTGCCCAAGCAGGTGCACCTCATTCTGGTCCCGCAAAGCCCCAAGGCGTTGCGTCAGGCACTGGGCGAAGCCCACCGCCGCTTCACCCGCGCGATGAATCAGCGCCGCGAAAAGGAAGGCGGCCTGTTCCGCGGACGTTTCTCGTCCTTCCCGATGGATCAGGACTCGTTGCCCCTGGTCACCCGGTTTGTCGAACAAGCTCCCGTTCGCGGCCGCGTCGCCGCAAAGGCGGGCGGATGGAAATGGTCCAGCGCGACGGCGCACTTAAAGGGCAAGGGCGACGGGTTTGTCGATGCAAAGGGCCTGGGTAAGGGCGCTGCGGCATGGAAGGCCGAGTTGGCCAAGCTGTTGACCCCGGCTGATCTCAAGATGATCGCCGCCTGCGAACACACGGGCCGCCCGCTCGGCTCGGCCGCGTTCGTGAAGTCGCTTGAGAAAAAACTAGGCCGCACGCTCGCGCGCCAACGTCCGGGCCCAAAGCCCAAGGCGAAGAAAAAGCCCAAACGCTAAGAGCTATTGCGCCGCGCGCCGAAGCGCGACGTCCGGCGTGCGCGCCTTGATAAAGGCCGCCGCCCGCGTGAGCGAGACCTTGGATTCCGGCAACTCGGGCAGGCCCTGGAACAGGTGCGGCATGCCCTCATAAACCTCGACATTCACGTTGATGTTTGCGGCCGCCGCGCGCTCGCCCAGTCGGCTCGCATCGTCCTTCAGAACCTCAAGGCTTCCCGCATGGATCATCATCGGCGGCATTCCGCGGAAGTCGCCGTAGTGCGGCGAAGCGAACGGCTCCGCTGGCGATGCACCCTTCAGGTAGTGCCGCGCGCATGTCGCCAGAAGTTCCCAGCTCAATGCATCGTCGGAGCTTTTGTTTTTGAGCATCGACCAACCGGACAGCGTCATGTCTGCCCACGGTGAGAAGCAGAGCGCGGCCGCAGGCAGCGGCAAACCCGCGTTGCGCAAAGCGAGCAGCGTCGCAAACACCAACCCGCCGCCAGATCCGTCGCCAGCAAACACGATGTTCGCGGGCGTAATGCCTTGCGTGAGCAGCCAGCGATAGGAATCGGCCGCATCGCGAAGCGCGGCCGGATACGGAAACTCCGGCGCCAAACGATACTGCGGAACCAGTGCCCGCGCGCTCGCGGCGTGCGCAAGGCGCGAAATCAACGGACGATGGCTTTCCGGCGATCCGGCGATGAAGCCGCCGCCATGGAAATAGAGAATGACCCGACGGCCCGTCGCCGACTCCGGCACAACCCATTCGCCGCGAATGGCGCTGATCAAGACCGGCTGCACATCGACGCCGGCCTGCACCGGTCCGAAACCGGCCCAAAATTGTTTGATGTGTTCGCGCAGCTCTTCAATGCTCGCGGACGGATCGAACGAGGCCTGGCGCCGCGCCAACGCGGGACGGCGACTGAAGGTACGCGGCCAATTCATCATACTGGAGCTGCCCCGAACAGCATTACGACGACGGCTCCCCCCGTGTTCAGCGAAGAAACCGTTGCGCCCAATCGCAACCGCTCCCTCACGCAACCAACACTACAGGAGCGATACACGCTTGAGAATCACTTTCTCAACAGGCGGTGGAAAAAACGCAAGAGGCTGCAAGGTGATTCGCGCGCAGCCTCTTGTGCAAAACGACTCAACTTGTGAACGTTCTTACACGTTCATGCACTGCGAACGGGTATTTTTACTGTCTTCTCCTTGACCTGCGCCGGCTTCGCAATCGTCACTTTAAGCAGGCCTTTGGCGAAGTTCGCTTTCACAGCCTCCGAATCTGCCGCGAATGGCAACCGGACCGAGCGCGCGAAGCTGCCAAACGACCGTTCGACAAGGTGGAAGTCGGCCTTCTTCTCCTCCCGTTCGCTTTTCTTCTCGCCGCGGATCGTCAGAACATCGTCCCGCAACACGACGTCGACGTCCTTCTCGTCGATGCCGGGAAGCTCGGCCGTCACTTCGATCGCCGCATCTGTCTCGGCCACGTCGATCCGTGGCGAAACTTCCCCTTCGACCAAGCGGGTGGGCCACCCGCGGCCGAACTCGTTGAACATGCGGTTGATCTCTTTCTGCATCGCCACGAACGGGTCGCCGTCGTCGCGGCGCGCGACATCGGTATTCCACGAAAAAGGTATCAGCGAACGCATGGAAATGGCCTCCGTATCAGTCTCAAATTGTCCGAAAAGGCCCGCGGTGGTCTCGGAAAACCTCCGCAAACCTTGAGTTTCGAGATAGGAACGCACTGTGCGTGCTGCAAGTGTTTTTGACCTGGATCAACGTTGTGTTCGCCGCCCGTTAATGATTAGTCGCCTCCCCGCCGTCCGGAGTGTCAGATGTCCGTCCGTAACCTCAGGTCTTTGTTTGCGCCGAAGAGCATCGCGCTCATTGGGGCGAGCCGTACGCCAAACTCTGTCGGCGATGTCGTCGCGCGCAATCTCCTGGGCGCAGGCTTCGAAGGCGCGATTTCGCTCGTGAACCCACACGGCGGCGAACTCCACGGCCGCCCGCTGCACGAGAGCATACAAGCCCTGCCGGAAGCCCCGGAACTCGCAATCATCGCAACGCCCCCGGCACCGATCCCGAATCTCATCGCCGAGCTTGGCGCCCGCGGAACAAAAGCCGCAGTCGTGCTCACGGCAGGCTTTGCCGAAATGGGGGAGGACGGCCGCGCCCTGCAACAGCGCATGCTCGAAGCGGCACAGCCCCACACGCTGCGCCTCATCGGCCCGAACTGCATCGGCGTGCTGGCCCCGAACGCCAAGATCAACGCCAGCTTCGCCCATCGCATGGCGCCCGCGGGCCGCACCGCGTTCGTGACGCAATCGGGTGCTATGCTGACGACCGTTCTCGACTGGGCCTCAGCGCGCGGCCTCGGCTTTTCGCATCTCGTCTCGCTGGGCGGCATGAGCGACGTCGACTTCGGTGACATGCTCGACTACCTCGCCGCCGAGCCGGGCACGGACGCCGTCTTGCTCTACATCGAGAGCATCACCCACGCACGCAAGTTCATGTCCGCCGCCCGCCGTTGCGCCCGCGTGAAACCCGTGATTGTCGTGAAGTCCGGCCGGCACGCCGAAGGCGCCCGTGCCGCGCGCTCTCACACCGGCGCGCTCGCGGGTTCCGATGCTGTCGCAGATGCAGCGTTCCGGCGCGCAGGCTTACTCCGTGTGCTGACCATCGACGACCTCTTCGGCACGCTCGAGGCTCTCTCCAGCCATCAGCGCGTCACCGGCGACCGCATCGCGATCCTCACGAACGGCGGCGGTGCCGGTGTCCTGGCGACGGACCACTTGATCGACGAAGGCGGCAAGCTGGCCGAACTGTCACCCGACACGATCGAAGCCCTGAACCGCGTTCTGCCGGTGAGTTGGAGCAAGGGTAACCCGGTCGACATCATCGGCGATGCCGGTCCTGACCGCTACCGTGCATCGCTCGAAGCGCTGATCGCCGACCACAATGCCGACGCCATCTTGGTACTGAACTGTCCCGTCGCCGTGGCAGACCCGACCGCATCGGCGGAGGTCGTAGCAAGCGTCGCCCGTGCGGCACGCGAAAAAGGCAATCCAACACCCGTGTTCACGGCCTGGCTCGGCGAAGCGGCAGTTGTCGATGCGCGCAAGCGCCTGGAGGAAGGTGGCCTTCCCGTGTTCGACACGCCGGAACAAGCCGTGACCGCCATGATGCAACTCGTGCGCCGCGCCAAGGCGCAAGAAATGCTGATGGAGATTCCGCCTGCCTCCGCGGCCGACGAGCCCCGAAACACAAAGGCGATCCGCGAGCCGATCGATCTCGCGCTGAGCGAAGGCCGCGAGTGGCTCTCGACGGTCGAAGCGAACGCAATCTTGCAGGCCTACGGCATCCCCACGGTCGAACTGCGTGTCGCCAAGACGCCGGAGGAGGCGCATCGAACGGCGGTTTCCATGGGCTTCCCCGTCGCGCTGAAGATCCTCTCGACCGACATCGTGCACAAATCCGACATCGGCGCCGTCGCGTTGAACCTGAAAGACGGCCCATCGGTCGCGCGCGCCGCTTCCACGATGTTGCTGCGGATCGCCGAGGCTGAGCCCGACGCGCACATCGACGGCTTTATCCTGCAGCCCATGGCAAGCCGCGCCGGCGTCCATGAGCTGATCGTCGGTCTTTCCGAAGACCCGCTATTCGGACCCGTGATCCTCTTCGGCCAAGGCGGCACGGCGGTCGAAGTGGTGAAGGACCAGGCGCTCGCGCTCCCGCCGCTTAACGCCATCCTCGCTCGCGATCTGATCGACCGCACGCGCGTCGCCCGCCTGTTGAAGGGCTACCGCGATCGCCCACCTTCGGACGTTAACGCCATCATTAAAGTGCTGCTCGCGCTGCAGGACATTGCGATCGACCTGCCGGAGGTGAAAGAGCTCGACATCAATCCGCTCTGGGCGAACGACCAAGGCGTGCTTGCACTCGACGCCCGCATCCGCATCGCCAAGGAACCTCGCCCCGGCACCGAGCGCTTCGCCGTCAAGCCGTACCCCGGCGAACTCACACATGAGATCGCCGACCGCAACGGGAAGACGTACCTCATGCGCCCGATCAAACCGGAGGACGCAGGCGCCATACAGGAAACCATCGCCTCCAGCGATCCCGAAGACGTCCGCATGCGCTTTTTCTCGACACTTCAGCGCCTGCCGGACGTCCTCGCCAAACGCCTCACGCAAATCGACTACGACCGCGAGATGGCATTCGCCGTGATCGACGAATCCGGCGAGCGTCCCGAAGGCATCGGTGTCGTGCGTCTCGCCCTCGATCCCGACCGCATGCGCGGCGAATACGCGATCATGGTTCGCAGCGACCGCATCGGAACGGGCCTCGGTTACCGGATGATGGAAGAGATCGTCGCCTACGGCAGAAAGATCGGCGCCAAGCAGATTTTCGGCGACGTGCTGGCCGAGAACAACCGCATGCTGTCGATGTGCGCGAAGCTGGGCTTCGAGCGCACGGGCTCACCCGAACCGGGCGTCGTCGAGGTGACGCTCAATCTTTGAGCCAACGAATGGCGCCGAAGCTTTCGCCTCGGCGCCATCTTCTCTAATGCGAGCGACGCTTACGCCGCGTTTGCGACGGTTGCATCGACGATCTTGGGGTCGGCGGGCTTCGTCGAGCCGATCGCGATCTTGCGTGCTTTCTTCTCTTCGGGGATCACGCGCACGATATCGACGTGCAGCAAGCCGTGCTCGAGCCGCGCACCCTTGACCTCCATATGGTCGGCCAGTTGGAAGCGGCGCTCGAACGCGCGCCCCGCAATGCCCTGATAGAGGAAGTGGGTCTTCGGCTCGTCCGCGTCGCGCTTACCGGTGATCGAGAGAACGCCTTCCTTCACCTCGACTGACAAATCCTTGTCGCCAAAGCCCGCGACCGCCATCGAAATCCGGTAGTCGTTGTCGCCGAGCTGCTCGATGTTGTAGGGCGGATAGCTTGGCGCCGCCGGGTCGAGCTGATTGACCGTCTCCAGCATATTGGCGAGCCGGTCGAAACCGACGGTGGAGCGGTAAAGTGGGCTAAAATCGAAACGCATGACTGTCATCCTTTGTCCTTGAAAATCCGCCGAAATGGCCGGATTTCCGGGTCAATTGCTCATCCCCGGACCCCCGAAGGGCATCCGCTGAGCAAGCCTGAGATGGGGATAGAAAATCGGCGGTTCAAGCCCGGCTGCATGGCCCTGTGGTAAGCGTAAAGCCCCTGGCGATTCTGGGCCGCAGTCGGCCTATTGTGCCCGTCCATTTTTCAAAGAGTGCGCCCATGTCCAATCCGCAAAGCCCGCGTCTCCCCGGTCTCGGCACGCCGATGCAGAAGGGTGGGGGGCCTGGCTGGAACTACCCCGTCAATCCGTTCGAACTGCAAAAGCAGTTGGAAGCCGGCATCGAGCATCACAAGGCGGGCCGCGGTGAAGAGGCGGAAAAAGTCTATCGTTCGGTTCTGGCGAAAGTTCCCAACCAGCCCGATGCGCTGAATCTTCTCGGCGTGCTCGCCATGGAAGCGGGCAATCACGACGCGGCCTTCGATCTCTTGGAGCGCGCGGTCGCCGCGCGCCCGAAGGACCCGGTGGTTCTCAACAACTACGGCAATGCGCTCTCGCTCGTGCGCCGCTTCGAAGAAGCGATCGCAACGCTTGAGCGTTCGCTCGCGATCAAACCCGATATGGCCGACTCGTGGCTCAACCTCGGCCGAACGCTGAACCTGGCGGGGCAGGGGGAGCGCGCATTGAAATGCTTCGATCGCCTGCAGAAGCTGAAGCCCGACAGCCACAGCGCCAAGTCCGGCATCAGCCGCGCGCTGCTCGGCCTCGGCCGCACGAAGGAAGCCGAAGAGGTGGCGGAATCGTTGATCAAGGCGGCGCCCAGCGTGTCGGCCGGCTACGTGAACCTTTCGAACGCCCGCAAATTCAAGGCCGGCGACCCGGTCATCGAACAAGTCGAAAAGCTGATCGCGGGCAAAGACACAAGCGCGAAGGAGCTGCGCGGTCTCTACTTCGCCGCCGCCAAAATGTACGACGACACGGGCCGCTACGACGACGCATTCCGCAATTATGATCTCGCGAACAAAGCTGCGGGCGGAAAGTACGACGCCAAGGCGTTGGAGCAAGGCTACGCCGATCTGAAGCAGACCTACACGCGCAAGTTCTTCGATGACCGCCGTGACTTCGGTCTGGACAGCGAGCGTCCGGTCTTCATCGTAGGGATGCCGCGCTCCGGTACCACGCTGACCGAGACGATCATCGGCGCCCATCCGCAAGTTCACCCGGCCGGCGAGCTCGAAACGATCAAGAAGTGCGAGCGCGAAATGGCGGGCCTCGTCTTCCGCGATGATGGCATCCACAAGAATGCGCGCCAACTGACCTGGGTCGGCGCGGAAGTTCTGGCCCAGCGTTATCTCGACACGATCGACGTGCGCGCCAAGAACGCAAGCGCCATCCGCGTCACCGACAAGATGCCCCACAACTTCCAGGCTGTCGGCTTCATCGCACTGCTGTTCCCGAAGGCGCGCATCATTCACACGCGCCGCAGCCCGTTCGACACGTGTCTCTCGATCCTGCAGCAGAACTTCAACGACGCGCACTCCTACGCGCGCAGCTTGGCCGACCTTGGTCACCACTACGCGCATTACCTGCACCTCATGCAGCACTGGCGCGAGGTTTTGGGCGACCGCATACTCGAGATCGACTACGAAGACCTGGTCGAGAACCAGGAAGAGGTCTCGCGCAAGCTGATCGATTTTGTCGGCCTTCCGTGGGACGACGCCTGCCTGCGTCCGCAAGACGTAAAGCGCACGGTGCTCACCGCCAGCGTTTGGCAGGTCCGCCAACCCGTCTACAAGCGCTCCGCCGGCCGCTGGAAGAACTACGAACAGCACTTGGGCCCGCTCCGCGAAGCGATGCAGGCAGCCGGCGCCAATATCTGACGCCGCGTCTCGTAAGACGCAGTGCCGGGTAAATCCTGTGACTCGAAAAGCACGTTCGCGCGGCGAACTGCGCGAGCGTGCGCGCCTCACTGTGTTCCCGAATCTGGTTTTCCCTATATTCGCCTCGTTGGTTAACCAAAAAGATTCGGGGCCCTAAGGTCTCGTTAACCACGGGGGTGTCTTTTCTGAGGAAGACGAAGGTGCGGAGGCGTCGCTTCCGCAGCCAGCGGCGATATTCAGGAGGGACTAATGAACTTGAAGACGATTGCACTTGCGACGACTGCCCTCGTGGCCATCGCCGCGGCTCCGGCCGAAGCCGGTCAGTACATGGGCAAAGTGAACCTTGGGTTCGGCTATGCCTCGGAGGATTACGACGGCTTTGGCGGCGAGAGCAACTTTGACCTGAACTACACGACGTTCCATGGCGCCGCGTCGGTCAACGTGCCTTACAGCGACCGCGTGAATCTGCAGTTCGACATCCTCGGCAATGCGTCATTGGACGAGGAGGACGACTGCGGACCGACCTGCGGCTCATCGTACGAAGGTGTGGCCTTAGGATTCCACCTGAACTACAAGGACCCGGCAGTTGGCGGTCTCGGCGTGTTCGGGACCCTGGGCCGGGCGAACGTAGGTTCGACGAGCAGCTCTGACGCGGTTTTCTTCGGCGCCGGTCTTGAAGGCGAGTACTACTGCAACGCTTGGACGCTCAGCGCGCAAGTCGGTTACATGGACAGCGATGCCACCGTTTGGGGCCTCGTGAAGAACGGCGGCTTCGCCCGATTGGGCGCCGCGTACTACGCGAGCAAGAAGCTGAAGCTCGCCGGCGGCGTCGGCTACCTCAACGGAGACACGACCACGGGGGTCGGCGCCTCCGACGTCGACGTCGTGAACTGGAACTTCAGCGTCGAATATCTCTTCGGCAAGTCCGTGCCCGTCTCGACCTATGTCGAATACAAGGGGCAGCACCTCGAGCAATTCTCGCCGAACACGGATGAAATCGACCGTCACGAAGTGCGGGCGGGCGTTCGCTTCTACTTCGGTGCTGGCGACGACCTCCAGAAGGCCGATCGCGAAGGCGCAAGCTTCGAGTCGCCCGACCTCATGACCTGGGCTCGCCACTACCAATAGGTCGCAGAATCTGGATCGGGCGGCAGGCAACCCGCCCGATCCAATTCCTCAAGAAAGACGAAGCCGAATGGCTCGCCCAGAAATCTCCCGGTGGAGTGTTCGAGCTGACGAAGGCCCAAGTCTGCAGCTTGGAACTCAACGAATTGTCAGGAGGCATGCATGCGAATGAAACGGATTTTGCTGGCGTCGGCGGCGGTGGCTGTGCTCGCGGGGGCGCATCAAGCCCAAGCGGCGAGCGATCTGTACGTAAGCGTCTTTGGTGGCGCCAACTTTCTACAGGGCCATTCCGCTGTTGACGTTAGCACAACGACCAACATCGTTGGCTTCGACATTGACCCGGACACGGGATTTGTAATCGGTGGCGCAATCGGAACCAACCTTTCGAACTGGGCAACGGGACTACGCGTGGAGTTGGAAGCGTCGTATCGACGCAACGATATTGGTGGCACGTGGTTTCGCGACGCTGACATCCCGCCCACGAGTGACACCACGGCCGGTCTAATCGACGGCAACATGTCCACGTTCGCGATCCTGGCCAACGCATGGTACGAGATCGACGTTGGTTCGAAAGTGCGTCCCTATGTTGGCGGCGGTGTCGGCTGGGCACGAACGCGCCACGAAGCGGCGTTCATTGAGACGACCGACGACGGCACGCCTGACAGCGACGTTCGCGGCACGGCATTCAGCGAGAACTCGGGCTTTGCTTGGCAGTTGGGGCTGGGTCTCAACTATCAAGTCGCGCCGGACGTCGATGTTGGGATTGGATACCGCTATTTCGTTGGCCCAAGGATATCAGACCCTCACTTCGAGGGCGTAAACGACGATGTTGTGCTCAACAACGACAACCACACTGTTCACGTCAATCTGACGATAGGCATCAACTAAGCCTTCCGGCCGGCGACTCAAATCGCCGGCCTCTTTTGTTTCCTCTGCCTGCGCCTCTTGCACGGAAAAGAATGGCGCTCGGTCTGCAGCTGAAGCGTCAAAGAACCTTAGGAGACTGGAATGCACCTCAAGAAACTCTGGCTCACGACGACAGCGCTCGCCGTCCTCGCCAGTACATCGCAAGCCCACGCCGACGGAATGTACGTCAGCGTCTTCGGCGGCGCGAATTTCCAACCAGACCAGTCCCAGCGCGTTTTCCAAACAAGTGGTATCTTCATCGACTTCACCGCGGACGCGGATACGGGCTTTGTCCTCGGCGGCGCCGTGGGCGCGGGCCTCGACAATTGGGTGCAGGGCCTTCGGGCTGAGGTTGAAGTCTCGTACCGCCGCCAGGACGTCAGCGGCCCGATGTTCTCGCAGTGGTTCACCCACACCCATACCGGCACGATCGACGCAAACCAGTCGACATTCGCCGTCATGGCGAACATTTGGTACGACATCGACATGGGCTGGAAGATCAAGCCGTATGTCGGCGGCGGCGCTGGCTGGGCGCGCTCGAATTTACAGTTGGCCGTCATCAACGAAAATGGGACAGGCGCCTACACAAGCAGCGAGAGCGACAACAGCGGCTTCTCATGGCAGCTCGGGCTGGGCTTCAACTATGAGGTTGGGCCCGGTGTCGATGTCGGGCTCGGCTACCGGTACTTCGACGGCCCGCAAGATTCGACGAGGGTCAGGGGCAACCACGGTTCCGCCAATGCGACTCTCGACAACGAGAACCACAGCGTCATGGTCAACCTGACCATCGAGACGAACTAGCGACAGCCGGCGACTCAAATCGCCGGCCGCGTCGTTTTCATCCTTGCTTCCGCCTCTCACACGAAAAGCGCCGGTCTGCAGCTGAAGCGCAAAGAACCCTCAGGAGACTAGAATGCATCTCAAGAAACTGTGGCTGGCAACGACCGCCTTAGCAGTCCTCGCCAGCGCTCAACAAGCGCAAGCCGACGGCCTTTACGTCAGCGTCTTCGGCGGTGCGAGCTTCGTGAACGATGAATCGAAGGCCGGTAATACATCCGGCTACTACGGGTACACCTCGCGGGAGTCCTACGATGGCGAGACCGGCTTCGTGATCGGCGGTGCCGTTGGCACCGGTCTCGACAACTGGGTGAAGGGCCTTCGTGTCGAGTTGGAGGCGTCGTACCGTCGCAACGATATCGGCGGGAACTGGTCTGAACAGACGTTCTTCGTCGGAACAACTGGAACGATCGATGCGAACTTGTCGACGTTCTCGATCATGTCGAACGTCGCCTACGACATCGATGCGGGTTGGAAGGTGAAACCCTACGTGATGGCCGGCGCGGGCTGGGCACGCTCCTCGTTCGAGGGCGCGCTCGTCACCACGGGTGGCAGTCAATGGGGCAACAGCTTCGATGGCGAGAACAGCGGGTTCGCATGGCAACTCGGCGCCGGCTTCAACTACGAAGTCGCGCCGGGCGTCGATGTCGGACTTGGCTACCGCTACTTCGACGGGCCGGATCACTCGTACTTTGCCGGCAAAAACAACATCAGCGACGCTCAGCATGCAAACACAAATCATGCTGTGACGGTCAATTTGACGATCGATACGAATTAAGCCCACCCACGCAGTGGATGGGAATCCGGCGGGCCCCTAACGGGGCCCGCTTTGTTTCAGTTCCCCATTGCCGCGCTCGGCACTCGTTCTGCTCGCAGGGACCTTGCGCGCGGCCACTGGCTCTTCGTCAGCCTGAAATGCATGATCTTCACAGGCTCGCCGCCGCCGGCCGGCGCTTTGGTCGATGTATGCTCGTGCACCACGCCGTAGTCCGTCAGCACGCGAACGATGAGGCTGTTCGTCGACACGACGGAGCAGCGCATGGCCTCAAGACCCAAAGTGTCGAAGAAATACGCGTGCAGCGCCCATTGCGTTTCCTCGCGCGCGTCGAGACTGGCGCGCCCGCGTTCGCCGATCAGCACGTTGATCAGGAACTCCCGGTGCTTCCAATCGACGTAAACCTCCCAAAACCCGATCATGCCACCGGATCCGCGCTCGAAGATGCCCAGGATGTGGGCCTTCACACGGTCGAAGTTCGCGAGGTAGTTGCGAATGTCGTCCACGCTCAGCGTCAACGGCTTTGCGTTCAGCGTGCGCGTCTTCGCCGGATCGGCGAGCCACGCGGCCCATCTGAGAGTCACGTCACCGGGTTCGACCGTGCGCAAGATGAAGTGCGGTGTCTCAAGGCGGATCGTCCGGGGCGCTTGCGGCGCGGTCATGCTTGTCTCCGACTCACGGTGCAGTCGAAACCCTGCCGCCACAGGCCTGGCGGACGCAACGGCTGCGACCCACAACCCCTACGGTATCCTAGGCCTTCGCTCCCCTAGTGCGCGCCCCGCGGGCCCTGCTATAACCCCGGCCGCCGATGGGGTTGGGCGCTTTTGACGGGCGCCGTACCCGTCACTATCTGTTGGATCACCCCAACCACAACGAAGGAAGATCTCATGAGCGAAATCGAACAAATCGCCGACGGCATGCGCAAAGCGATCGGCGGCGGCAACTCGGGTCTGAACTCCACGCTGAAGTTCGACTTTGAAGGCCAGGGCAACATTTACATCGACGGCAAGTCGACCCCGAATACGGTCTCGACGGAAAACAAGCCGGCCGACTGCACGATCACCGTCTCGCTTGATACGTTCAAGAAGATGGTCTCGCGCGAACTCGACGGCACGACCGCCTTCATGCAGGGCAAGCTGAAAGTCGCCGGCGACATGTCGGTCGCCATGAAGCTGGGGCCGATCCTCGCCAAGGCCGCCGGCTAATCAATCATGGCCCCTGACGGGCCACTACCCGATCTGGTGACGGTGCCGGGCAATCCGGCACCGCCCGGCGCCGAAGTCGAGTGGTTGACACTCGGCGACGGCGTAAAGTTGCGCACCGCCCGCTGGATGCTGCCGGCGCACGACACCCACGGCACCGTGATTCTCATCGGCGGCCGTACCGAATTCATCGAGAAATACTTCGAAGTCGTGGGCGAGCTTTTGGCGCGCGGGCTTTCGGTCGTTACCTTCGACTGGCGCGGCCAAGGCCTATCGACACGTGCCCTGCCCGAGTCCACGAAGGGTCATGTCCGCGACTTCTCCGAGTTCGACTCCGACCTCGCTGCCGTCATGAACCGCATCGTTCAAGAGAACGGCAAGAAGCCCTACATCGGTCTCGCCCACTCGATGGGCGGCAATGTTCTGCTGCGCTATCTGCACGACTTCCCGCACGAGTTCGATTGCGCGGTCCTCACCGCGCCGATGCTCGCCGTGAAGACGGCCCCGTATCCGCCCTGGTTCGCCCGCACCATGGCGACCGCATCGACCGCGGCGGGGCAGCACAACGCCTTCGTTTTCGGCGGCGCGAAGCAAGACCCGATGTCCCAGGCGTTCGAAACGAACGGCGTGACGACCGACCGGGGCCGCTTCGATCGCTTCATGTCTTGCCTCAAGGCCGAGCCGCGCCTCGCGTTGGGTGCACCCACGTTCGGGTGGCTCGAAGCCGCCTACCGTTCGATGGAACTGGTGGCGAGCGAAGAGTTCGCGCACGGCATCGAGACACCCGTCCTGCTCGTCGGTGCGGCACACGACCAGCTCGTCCATCCCGGCGCCGATATGACGCTGATCAAGCGGATCAAGCGCGGCATGTACGTGATGCTGAAGGCCGAGCACGAAATCATGATGGAACGCGACGAAATCCGCATGGCGTTTTGGGCCTGCTTCGATCCGTTCGTGCGAGGGCTGACGCTCGTCGCTCAGCGCAACGCGCCGCCCAAGACCTCGATAACCGCGGCGTGAAGCCGGGCATCGCCGCAAGCGACCACCTGTCCACCGTTTATCGCAGGCTTACCGTCCCACGTGGTGATGACACCGCCCGCGTTCTCGACGATCGGGATCAAAGCCTGCACATCCCAGGCCTTCAGCGTTGCCTCGACGATCACGTCGATGAAGCCCATCGCAAGTAACCCGTAGGCATAGCAATCGCCGCCGAACCGCGTCAGCCGCGTTTGATCGGCCAACTGCCAAAACACGCGCTGCTCGCCCTCGTCGAAATAGCCGACCGGCGACGTCGTCGAAAGCACGGCTTCTTTCAACGACCCGCACGCTCGGGCCTGCAAACGGCTATGGCGGCCTTGCGCATCGCGAAACGTACTCTCGCCGCTCGCGCCGACCCAGCGCTCGCGCGTGTACGGCTGATCGAGCACGCCCAAGACCGGCCGCGCGCCGTCGTTGAGCGCGATCAGTGTTCCCCATTGCGCCATCCCGCACATGAAGGCGCGCGTGCCGTCGATCGGATCGAGCACCCATGTGAGTGCCGATGTCCCAGGCTCGTGCCCATGCTCCTCGCCAAGGATTCCGTGTGAAGGATAGCGCCGCTTGATTGCGGCACGGATCGCCGTTTCGGCTTCGCGATCGGCCTCGGTAACCGGATCGAAGCCGCCATCGCCATGCTTGTTGTGAACGGCGATGCGCTCGCGAAAGTGCGGCAAGATCGTGCGGCCCGACAGGTCGGCGAGTTCGCCCGAAAACGTCGCAAACTCGGCGATCTGATCGTTCGTAAGGGATGCGGTCATCGCGCGCACAGTCGCGGACCGCATCGCCTCATGTCAACGAACGTCTTAGGCGCGTGGCGATGGAGCTTCCGCTGCGCCGCTCAAAGCCTTTGCGAGTTCGAGCAGCCTGCGCCGCGGTCCCTCGTCCAAGCCGTAGTAGGCGCGCACCAAATCCATCGTCTCTTTGTTCTGCAACAGACCGTCGTCGGCACCCGCCGCCGCGTCTTTGTCGCCCGCTAGTCCTTCGAAGAAGAAGGACACCGGCATGTCCAGAGCGCGCGCCAAATCCCAGAGGCGCGACGCCGAGATTCGGTTTGCACCGCTCTCGTATTTCTGAATCTGCTGGAAGCGGATACCCACCGCGAGTGCCAACTGTTGTTGAGTCATTCCCAGGAGCCAGCGGCGATGACGCACGCGCTGGCCAATATGCAAATCGACCGGGTTCTTCACGAGCCTTCCCCCAATGCTTCGCGACAACCGGACCGTGCCGGTTTCGAACTAATCCAACTTTAAGTCTAATCCTCGTCGGTGCAACCAAAAGTTGGCTGCCAACGCCGGTCGCCACCGTGCCCAGAGAATTGAGCAAAAGCAATCGCTTAGCTGATACAACTCAGGTGTTCCGGTTGCAAAAATACCAGTGGAACGTGCAAATCGCCCACACTGTTGCAAAAAGGGAACCGTTACGTCTCCGAAGCGCTAGCCTTCGCGTATTTTTTGCGGTCATTCGGGTCGAGCCAACGCTTGCGCAGGCGGATCGACTTTGGGGTGACCTCGACCAGTTCGTCGTCCCCGATATAGGCGATGGCCTGCTCCAACGTCAGCAGCTTCGGAGGCGTTAACCGAACCGCTTCGTCCTTGCCGGACGCGCGGAAATTGGTGAGCTGCTTGGCTTTCAGCGCGTTGACGTCCAGGTCGTTCTCCCGGCTGTGCTCGCCGATGATCATCCCCTGATAGACCTTGGTGCCGGATTCGATGAACATGAAGCCGCGCTCTTCAAGGTACCAAAGCGCATAGGTCTGCGCCTCGCCGTCGCGATCCGCGATCAGAACGCCGACGCGGCGCCCCTCGATATTGCCGCGATGCGGGCCGAATTGATGGAACACGCGGTTCATGATCCCGGTGCCGCGCGTGTCGGTCAGGAATTGGCCGTGATAGCCGATCAAGCCGCGCGCCGGCGCGTAGAACGTGAGACGCGTCTTGCCGCCGCCGGACGGGCGCATGTCCGTCATCTCGCCTTTGCGATTGCTCATCGCCTCGATCACGACGCCGGAATAGGCATCGTCCACGTCGATCGTCACTTCCTCGATCGGCTCAAGCTTCTCGCCCTTTTCGCCCTCGCGGAACAGCACGCGCGGCCGCGAAATCGAAAGCTCGAAACCCTCGCGCCGCATCGTCTCGATCAAGACGCCAAGCTGCAGCTCGCCGCGCCCCGCCACTTCGTAAGCGTCGGCGTTTTCGGTTTCCTTCACCTTGATCGTGACGTTGCTCTCGGCCTCGCGGAACAAGCGTTCGCGAATGACGCGGCTCTGAACCTTTTGCCCCTCGCGGCCCGCATAGGGGGAATCGTTGATGCCTAGCGTAATCGCGATCGTCGGCGGATCGATCGGATTGGCCGGGATCGGCGCGGAAACGTCCGGATCGCACAGCGTATCGGCGACCGTCGCCTCGACGAGACCCGCAATCGCCACGATGTCGCCCGCACCGGCTTCGTCGACCGGAACGCGCTGAAGCCCGCGGAAAGCCAGCACTTTTGTGATGCGTCCGCGCTCGACAAGCGAGCCGTCGCGCGACAGAGCCTTGATCGTGCGGTTCGCCTGCACGATGCCGGACTCGATCCGCCCCGTCAGAATACGCCCCAGATAAGGGTCGGCCTGCATCACCCGCACCAGCATCGAGAACGGCTGATCCGCTGTCGCCTTCGCGGCGATGGCGGGCGGCGGCACGTGCGAAATGATCGTCTCGAACAGCGGCGTTAAGTCTTTGCGCTCGTCCTTCTCCAGATCGCGCACCGCCCACCCCGAACGCCCGCTCGCATAAAGCGTCGGGAAGTCCAACTGGTCGTCGTTCGCATCGAGCACGGCGAAGAGGTCGAAGACGTCCGTGTGAATCTCGTGCGCCCGCGCGTCCTGCCGGTCGATCTTGTTGACGACGACGATGGGCTTAAGGCCCAGCTTCAGCGCCTTTGAGGTCACGAACTTCGTCTGCGGCATCGCGCCTTCGGCGGCGTCCACCAGCAGAACCACGCCGTCCACCATCGACAGGATGCGCTCCACCTCGCCGCCGAAGTCGGCGTGGCCGGGCGTGTCGATGATGTTGATCCGCGTACCCCGCCACTCGACGCTTGTGCATTTGGCAAGGATCGTGATCCCGCGCTCGCGCTCGAGTTCGTTCGAATCCATGGCGCGCTCGGCCACCTGCTGATTCTCGCGGAACGTTCCGCTTTGCTTCAGCAGCTGATCGACGAGGGTCGTCTTCCCATGGTCGACATGGGCGATAATGGCGATATTGCGCAGGTTCATCGGGGATTTCGTGATTGGCGCTCAAAGAGCGCGTGAGCGCGGCGTATAGCCACTGGTCGGACCCCCGGCCAGGCGCGCCACCCGCGCGAAAAGCCGCGCCCTTCACACAATGGTAACGGCTTCGGGGGGCGATTCTTAAGCGCTTGGGCCTAGTGTTTCCGTCAGGAACGCGCGAAATGACACTCATCCCGCCTTCGCCGCTGGCATACGAGCCTGACCGCTGGCTCAAAGCGCGACTCGACCTCATTGTCGCGTCGCTGCCCGTGGGCGCGTTCTTGAACCCGATTTGGGCGGCACTGTTCCTCATGCCTTTCGGCGGCGCATTTCCGGCATTCGGCGTCGTGCCCATGCCGGCGCTGCTGGCGGTTGTCGCGCTTCATTTCGTGACGTCGGCGCTGGCGCTCGCGATCCACGCATGGTCCCCGGGGCGAGAGGTCTCACCACGCCGTCTGCTTGCGATGCTGCTGACGTTTCAGGTTATTGCAGGCATCACTTGGGGGCTGACGGCCCTGTTGTGCTGGGTGGAAGGCAACGACGCAAACAACACGCTCGTCACACTCGTCATCGTCGCCAACATGTGGGCTCTGGTCCTCACCCGCGGCTACCTCGCTTCGATGTTCGCCGTCGGACTTGTCACGCTCCTCGCTTCGATCTGGACGCTGTCGCTCTTCAGCAATGGCCAAGCGTCGGCGTTGTTCGTCATCATCACCCCGGTCTTTGCGGCCTATGCCTGGCTCATGGGGGCCTCGTCGCGCGAGCGGGTGAATCAACTCTTGAGCACCCGCTTTGCGCAAGAGGACACCGCGGCTGCCCTCGAAGCTGCACGCGCGATTGCGGTCGCCAAGACGCAGCAGGTCGAGGCGGCCAGCGCGTCCAAGTCCGCCTTCGTCGCCAACATGAGCCACGAGCTGAGAACGCCGCTAAACGCGATTCTGGGCTTTGCCGAAATGATCGAGGCGGCCGCCGTCGGTCCCGACATTTCGCAACAGTATCGAGGCTACGGCCGCGACATCCGCGAATCCGGCAGTTATCTGCTTTCGCTCGTCAACGACATCCTCGATGTCGCCAAGATCGAAGCGGGCAGGATGGAACTCGATCGTCAGTATCTGGACGGCCGTGCTGCCGTCGAAAGCGCGCTACGCCTCATCGCTCAGCGCGCCGAGATGAAGGGCCAAACGCTGCTGGCGAAGGTCGGCGACGACGCAACACCGTTCGCCGACGAGCGGGCGTTCAAGCAGATCCTCGTCAATCTTCTGTCGAACGCGGTGAAATTCTCGCCTCAAGGCGGTGCTATCGACGTCGCCTGCCTGCGGCTGGCCGACGGCGGCGTGCGTGTGTCGGTGGGCGACACAGGTCCCGGAATTCCGGAAGATAGGGTGGCGCAGCTATTCCGTCCGTTCGAGCGCGTCGACAACAGCTATCAACGCGGCGCGGGCGGTACGGGTTTGGGCCTTGCACTCGTGCGCGGCCTCGTAAGCCTTCACGGCGGCCGCGCCTGGGTCGAAAACAAGAAGACCGGCGGGCTCGTTGCCCATGTCGAACTGCCCGGCCGCGAAGTCCGCGCGGCCGCGTAAGGCTAACGCACGGCGACCCATTCGCCGCTTTCGCGATCGAGGCGCGTCAGGCGACCGACTTCGAAATCGAAGTGCATCCCGTGAATCTTCAGCTTCCCATCTTCCATGCGTTCGCGCACCCAGGGGTAGCCTGAAAGATTCATGATGCTGTTCTGGATGACCGCCTGTTCGGACACGCGCCGCCTTTCCGCTTCGCCAAGACTGTTGAAATTTGGCGGCAACAACTTGCGCGCGGGGGCTGCGATTTCGACCCAAGGCTTCAGGTAGTCGTTGTCGGGCAATCCATCGCCGTTGTTGATCAGCGCATGCACGCCGCCGCACCGCGCATGGCCCTTGATCACGATATCGGTGACGTTGAGGACCTTGACGGCGTATTCGACCGCCGCGCCGATCGAACGCGGCCCGCCGTCTGGATGGTATGGCGGCACGATGTTGGCGATGTTGCGCGCCACGAAAATGGCACCGGGCGGTGTCGTGAACACGATATCGGGCGACACGCGGCTATCGGAACACGAAATGATCAAAACTTTCGGCGTCTGTCCCCTCGCAGCAAGCCGCTTATAGTGCTGTCGCTGCTCTGCAAACGTCGTGCGTTGGAACGTCCGGTAGCCTTCGATCAGCCGGTCGATCGGTTTTGTATTCCAGAGATGCATTCGGTCCCCTCAAGCGAGCCGCAAGTGCCTAAGCGACTCGGCGTTTGCGGGCAACAGATGGTCGCAAATTCCATGCAAACCATCACCGAGTTGCAACACGGAAACGAGATTCAGTCGCCCATGCGCGGGGCATGCACCCTTTCAGAATTACACTTCGTCATTGTGGATTATTGCGGCTTAGCTTTGGCGATGGCCGCGAGAGCCTTCTGAAGATTTTTTGCGATCAGGACTGAAGGCTTCTGCGTCAACCCGAGCGCTTTGATCACCGCTTCCACGTCGGGTTGGACGTTCGACAGAACAGTCAGCGTGCCGCGTCGCGCCGCATCGTCGATGAATTTCTCGAGCGCGGCAACGCCGGATGCATCGATCAGCGGCACGTTGCCCATGCGCAGGATGAACGCCTTGGGCGGAGCGCGCAGCCGTTCGAGCACGTCGCCAAGGCGAGCCGCGGCACCGAAGAAGAACGGCCCGTCGATGCGGAAGACTTCCACGTCGCTGGGGATGTCGGTTCGCCGCTCGTAAACGGAACGTTCGCGCGAGAAGTCGTCGAGATCGTCGTCGATGACCTTCGCCGTCGCCGAAATTTCGACGGCGTTCGCCATGCGATGCATGAAGAACAGAGCCGCCAAAACGACGCCGATCTCGATGGCGGTCGTGAGGTCCGTAAGCAGCGTCAGCACGAACGTCGTCAGAAGCACGGCGCGATCGGCCGGTGGGGCCTTCATCAAGTGCCGGAAGTTCTTGATCTCGGCCATGTTCCACGCGACGACGACGAGAACCGCGCCCAGACTTGCGAGCGGCACGAAGCTCGCAAGCGGCGCGAGCACAAGCAGGAACAGCAGCAGAAAGAGCGCGTGCGTGATGCCGGCGACCGGCGAATAGGCACCGGCACGGATGTTCGTCGCCGTACGCGCGATGGCGCCGGTTGCGGGAATCCCGCCGCACAGCGATGACGCGACATTGGCCACGCCCTGCGCGACGAGTTCGAGGTTCGACCGGTGCCGCCGCCCGGTCATGCCGTCGGCGACGACCGCCGACAACAGCGACTCGACGCCTGCCAGAAAGGCGATCGTGAAGGCGGAGGGCAGAAGCTCGCGCACCCGCGCCAACGTGATCTCGGGAAGCGCCGGCATCTGCAGCGTGGTGGGTAGTTCGCCGAACCGCGAACCGATCGTGGCGGCCGGAAGATTGAGCGCCCAGACGCAAACGGCGCCGATCACGATGGAGAGCAGAAACATCGGCCACTGCGGCCGCCAGAGACGGCACGCGATGATGATGGCAAGCGACGTCATGGCGACGGCAAAGGTCGCCGGCTCGAACGTGCCGAGCGCTGCCGAGTAGGTGATCCATTTCTCCACGAAGTCGCCGGGATTGTGATCGAGCCGAAGCCCCAGGACCTCCGCGACTTGGCTCGTGAAGATGATCAGCGCGATCCCGCTCGTGAACCCTGTGACGACGGGCGTCGGCACGTATTTGACGAATGTGCCGAGCTTCGCGAACCCCGCCAGGATCAGCATGAAACCCGCCATCAGCGTCGCGATGACGAGACCGTCATAGCCGTGCACCGCGATCACGTTGAAGACGACGACGACGAAAGCGCCCGTCGGCCCGCCGATCTGAAAGCGGCTCCCGCCGAGTGCGGAGATCAAGAACCCGGCAACGATCGCGGTGTAGAGCCCGCGGTCGGGCGTCGTGTTGCTGGCAACGGCCAGCGCCATCGAAAGCGGCAGTGCGACGATGGCGACCGTAAGGCCCGCAACGACATCGGCCCGGAAGCGCGCAAGGTCGTAGCCCTCCTGAAGCACGGTCACGAGCTTCGGCACGTAGAGCCGCCAATACGGAGCGCGCGCGCCAGCCACCTCTTGGGTCATGACATCCTCAAATCACACGGCAATGCTGTAGTATGCGCTAGTAACGCACGAACACGTTAGCTCGTTTTCGGCTGCGCCAAGTTCGTCAAGAACTGCCGTGTACACGATTCCCACGAGAAGTCGGTCGCGAATGCCCGGCAGGTCTCGGGTCTGAGTGTAAGCGCCCGCCGCGCTGCAGCCCCCAGATCCTCGTCCAAGCTGCCCACGCTTGTGTTGCCGCCGATGATATCGTTCGGCCCCTGCACAGGGTACGCCGCCACGGGTAGCCCGCTCGCCAGCGCCTCCAGCACCACAAGCCCGAACGTGTCGGTGCGCGAGGGAAACACGAAGACGTCGCCGGCTGCATAGTGGCGCGCGAGTTCCGCCCCGAACTTCGGCCCCGTGAAGCGAACCTGCGGGTACTTCGCCCGCAGTTCGGCAAGCTGCGGTCCGTCGCCGACGATCAGCTTCGACCCCGGCAGATCGAGCTTCAGGAAATCCTCGACGCTCTTCTCGATCGCCACACGCCCCACATAAAGAAACACAGGCCGTGGCAGATCGAGCCAATCCTTCTCGCCCGGCTTGAACAGGTCGATGTCAACGCCGCGCGACCAGAGTCGCAGGTTCTTGAAACCTCGCTCGGCCAGATCGCGCTCCAGCGTGCGTGTCGCGACCATCACGGCGGTGGCTGGCCCATGAAACCAGCGAAGCCCCGCATATGGCCACGATGGTGGAATGCCGAAGCGCGCGTTGATGTACTCGGGAAAGCGCGTGTGGAACGACGTCGTGAACGACAAGCCCCGGCGCATGCAATTGCGCCGCGTGGCAAGCCCCAGCGGACCTTCGGTCGCGATGTGAATGGCGTCGGGTTTGAACGCGTCGATCACACGCCCGACCGCGCGTCTGGCAAACAACGCCAAGCGTATCTCCGGATAGGTCGGCATCGGCACGGTACGGAAACCCTGCGGTGTGACGAACCGCACCTCATGCCCAAGTCGCACGAGTTCCCGCCCGAGCGTCTCCAGCGTACGCACCACGCCGTTGACCTGGGGCGCCCACGCGTCGGTCGAGATCAGTATCCGCATGCGAGGCCTGGGTTAGCGTGTTTCCCGCGCGAAGCACCACGCCGGACGGGCACAATCTCGCAGGCTTCCAAGACCCGCAGCAACCGATGACGCAACGGAATCCCCGTCGCGATTTGTTGCATCGCAGCAATCAACCGTGAACGCTGGCAGGACCCGGCGCAAGCATCAGGGAGAAAGGTAAAATACAGTAAGATCAATAAGTTAACGCCAATTGCTTCGAAATCTGTGAACATTTAGCGCTTGATTTAGTCTTCTACCGCGCACATATTTGTGCAGCGCGGTAGGGCGAAAGCCTTACTTCGCAGCCCATTCCTGGGCGTTTCCTCCCTTAAACTTGGGCCGCCTGGCACCCGCCTCGCGGCCCCTTTCTTTTCTAGCGCCAGCCTGTGCCGTCGCCGGGAACGCCGCTTGCGCCGCCGTTGAGCGCGCGCTGCATCAAGACGATGTCCACCCAGCGCCCGAACTTGAAACCCGCGCCAACGACCGTCCCCGCTGGCGTGAACCCGTGCTTGGCATGCAGACCGATCGAGCCCGCATTGCCGCTGTCGCCGATCACCGCCACGACCTGCCGCACGCCAAGGGCTTCGCACCGCCCGATCAGCGCACCCAGCAGCGCCGATCCGACGCCGCGCCGGCGCCAGTCGTCGCGGATGTAGACCGAATCCTCGACCGTGTAGCGATATCCAGGCCGTGGCCGGAACAGCGACGCGTAAGCAAAACCAACAACATGCGCCCCGTCGAATGCCACCAGCCACGAGAGCCCGTGCGTCAGCGACGCGCGCCATTTTTCGCCGAACGCATCGACGCTCGGCGGCACTTCGTCGAACGTGCCAAGCCCGTGCAAAACGTGATGCGCATAGATCGCTTGCAGCGCGCCGATGTCGCCCGCCGCCGCGTCGCGAACCTGAAACGTCATTGCGCCGCGTGGGCCGAGGGCACCGTCGAACGCAGGAAGCGCCAATCGACCTCGCCCATGGCGCGGATCAAAGTGGTCATCGCCTGCGTCACGCGCTTCAAACCAGCGGTGCGCTCGATACGCTCTTCATCCATATAGAGCGCGCGGTTGATTTCGATTTGCAGCGCATGAAGTCCAAGCGCCGGGCGCCCGTAATGCTCCGTCGAGAATCCGCCCGCGTAGGGGTTGTTGCGCACCACGGCAAAGCCCTGCATGCCCAGCGCCCGTTCGATCATGTCGGTCAGCCGCCGTGCACACGACGTCCCGAACCGGTCGCCGAGCACGACGTCCGGGCGCGTCGCACCGATATCCTGGTCCAACGGGCCGCCGACGGAGGGCATGGAATGGCAATCGATCAAGACCGCATAGCCGAACGCCTTGTGCGTCGCTTCGATCTGGGCCCGCAGCGTCGCGTGGTACGGCTTGTAGTAGGTTTCGATTCTGGCTTGCGCCTCCGCAAACGCGAGCTTGTGCGTGTAGATCTCCGCGCCGTCCCGCACCACCCGCGCGATCGTGCCCAAGCCCGCCGTCACGCGCGGGCTGCGCGCATTCACGAACTGCGGCAGCGGCCCGTCGAACATGGCGGGATCGAGCTCGTAAGCCTCGCGATTCGGGTCGACGAACGCGCGCGGGAAGTGCGCCTTCAGCAAAGGGGCTCCCAAAGCGGGCGCCGCGCCGAATATTTCGTCCACGAAACTGTCTTCCGAACGCCTGATCGCCGTCCCATCGAGACGCGTCGCCTGCAAAAATCCCTTGGGATAAACCCGGCCCGAATGGGGGGAGGCGAACACGAACGGCAGGGTTTGCTCCCCGGGTGCGACCACCTCGAAGGGGGGATCGATAGAAGGTCCCCGCTTGTCGCTACCGCCTGTTAGCCGCACGATTTAACCTTTGTTTGAGGCGTTCAGTGGAACATTGAAGGCTTGCGCGATCAAGACCACTGCCGCCGCATGCAGGTTGCAAAACTAACCCTTAAGCGGCAAAGGCTTGGCTGTTGCAGGGAATCCGCCGTAAGATTCGCGGGTGCGTTGCCGGGGTGGGCCGGTAAACAACCGGAAATCGGGGGCACGAAGGGAACCATGGCGAAGATACTGCTCGCGGAAGACGACGAATCGATGCGCCGCTTCCTAGCGACGGCGCTGGAAAAGGCGGGCCACGAAGTTGCTTCGTTCAGCCAAGGCGACGAAGCGCTGGACTGCCTGGAAGCGGGCAGCCGTTTCGATCTGCTGCTGACCGACATCGTCATGCCCGTCATGGACGGCATCGAGCTCGCGCGCAAAGCGGCCGATGTCGCGCCGGGCATGAAGATCATGTTCATCACCGGCTTTGCCGCCGTCGCGCTGAACCCGAAAAGCAACGCGCCGAAAGACGCCAAAGTCCTCTCCAAACCGTTCCACCTTCGCGACATCGTGACCGAAGTCGAACGCTTCATGGCCGCCGCGTAGCTTAAGGCCTCGTTTACAGCGAAGCATCGAACCTCCCTTGAGACAGCTCAAGGGAACGAGCGAATGCGCGTATTCGGGGCCACAGTGGCGCTGCTCGTCGCAGCGTGCGCGGCACACGCGGACGACGCGCCGGATGTCGCTGACGCGATGGCCCGCGTCGAGGCACTCATGAAAGGGCAGGGCATCGACGTCGCGGGCTACGCCGCAAGCCCTCCGCCGCAACTCGAATTCGTGAGCGCATCGCACCCATATCTGCAAGGCAACGACGGCGGCTATGCCGGCGGCGTCGTCTACGTCAGCGACGCGCGCATCGAAGCCTGCACCGACCTCATCCTCGTCCACGAACTCGTGCACGACGCGACGGTCAAGCGCCGTCTGTTCGCGTCCGTGCCCTTGGGGCAACTGAAGGACGCCATCGAAGCCCTGGCCGACGCCGTCACCGAAGCGGCAAGCCAAAGCCCCTACCGCCCCGGCTGCCTGCCCCACCGCCGTTTCGCGTGGGGGAGTGAGGATTTGGCCCAACTCGCCATGGCCGCACCCGCCCGCTGACACCTTGTTTTGAGGGGGCGGCATCGCTATACGGTTCGCCTCCCGAACGCGAGGCAACTCGCGGTTCGACTGAAGTGTGGGCGTGTAGCTCAGCGGGAGAGCACTACGTTGACATCGTAGGGGTCACAAGTTCGATCCTTGTCACGCCCACCACCCTTCGCCTTCGGCTTCGGGTGGCTTACGCCACATTGAGTGTCGCCCGTCTTGTCCGCCGTAGCTTCAGCGAAGGCGGAAGCTTGAGCGAAGCGAAAGCGAAGGGGGACTGGATCGCCCCCTACATCGTCTCCCCATAGTGCCGCCCGGCGAACGTCATGGGTTCCGAGAGCCACATCACCATGATCATGTCCCGCACGCCGCAGTCCGCGCCGAGCAGTTCGCGCCCGTGATAGCTCTGCCGCTCCGCGCAGTCGTTCACCGCGAACGCACCGGCACTGTTGCTGAGGAACGCAAACCGCTTGATCTCCTGGAACGAACGCCCGATCAGCCGATAGGCGAGCGGCAGCTTCTTGTAGAGCGACGTGCCGAGATCGGATTGCCCCCCGTCGTGCGGCAGATAGAACAGCATCGTCACCACGCGCGGTTGCCCGTCGGGGTGTGGTTTGATCCGGTAATCCTTGAAGTCCCGCACAAGCGACACGCTCGGATACATCGGCTGCGCAAGCACGTCTTCGCTCCGGCAGCCAAGCCGGATCGCCACGTCGTGCCGGAACGTCGTGAAGATCGCGCGCCGCAGCGCATCGCTTTCGAGGGCTGAGGTGATGTCGCGCCAGAGGTCCCGCTTCGCCGGCTCGATCCGGTCGATCTCGCCCTCCGACAGGAACAGCTGGTCGCGCGTGGATTGGCCTTCGGCGTTGTGCCAACGCTTGATGTTCAAGGGCCGGTACGCGCTGCGCGCCGGCAAGCCCGCCATGATCGCGCCGTACACATCGTCGGGAAACACGTCCTTGAAGAACGCATGTTGAAACGGCGCATCGCAGACGTCGGTGGCCTGCACGCAGTGCACGAGATGTTCGACGATCCTGTCGCGGCGCGAAGGCGCGGCGGCGTGCGCGGACGGCGCCCGAACGGGCGATGCTTCGACGATCGACATGCGCGCAATTCCCCTGAATAGCCTCAGCGTGCATGTGGCACATCCGCAGCGCAGTCCCGCGTTGATCTGCGTCAAGGCCAAGCCCCGGGCAGGGTGGGGGAGGGTCGGGGTGGGGGTGCCGCATCATTTCCGAGCGAACAACCCCATGTACCCGAGCGTTAGCGGCAGACACGAGGCTGCGCGCCTCGCGGACGAGTGCGCGTAAACCGGCCGCTTCGCTTGCCCAAGCGGCACCTCTGACGCCATGTTTCCAAGCATTGCGATTGCCGTGTGGGGCGCCGCCGCGCGCGCCGTGAAAGCGGCAGACCTCAAAGCCGCGAACGGCCGGTGCGCGGCAGGGCAGCTTCGTCCGCTTCGAGCGGCTACGGCAGCGCGGTGCCGCCTGCAGCCGTGTGACCATTGAGGGCATGTCCGTTTCCTTTGCGCGAGGCCGGGGCGTGCAGCGCGGGAAGGCGTGGCGCGGGGCTCGCGGAGAGGTCGCCTTCGCCGCGAATGACGCGGTGTTCGACGGTGACGGTTTTGGGCAAACCTTCGCCGCGGCGGCGATCGAGCGCCTCGACGAGCGCCGCGGTGGCCCGCGACAGCCGCGCGGCATGCGCCAAATTCTCGGCGCGCGCCGGCTCCGGCGCCGCCGGATGCGCCGCCCGGCGAAAGCATTCCATGGCGGCGTTGTGGCAAGCGACCATCTGCGCGGCGAGCATCCCCTCAAGCTCGCTGCGCGGCGCGACGCTCGCCAAGGCCGCAAGCGCGGCCGCAGCCTTGGCCCGCCGATCCTCGTCGCCCTCGGGGTTCGCATACAACGCCGCCATCGTCTGCCGCGCGATCAGCGCGTTGAAAGCCGCCAACGAAGACCCACCGATCTCCCTCATCGCGTCAGGCCCAGCACCAGCCCCCACTGCACCACGTTCGCCCGCCCGCTCCGGCGCGCCGCTGGTGTCGTCCGCCGTCTTGCCGTCGTTGGTCATCGCGTCAGCTCGATTCCTTACGTTTCAATAAGTCTAGAACATAATAGAACATAGCAAGAACATTGGCAAGAGCCAAGAAACCACGCCAAAACGGCCCGCTGATGGAGCAATGGGCGGAGCGCGTCGAACGCCCGTGCCTTGTCGTCGGTACTGACGAAAATGCGCCCGTGCTCGACAATCCAATAGGCGCTCATCGGCCGGAGCGAGACCTGCTAGAAATTCGTCGGTCGTCGCCCGTTTGAGGAAAACAATGAAGAGTCTCAATTGGATTGCCGTTGCTTTAGTCGCAGCGGCACTTTCGTCTGGCGCACTCGCCGCAGCGGAGGGTGACTGTCCGGCATCCGGCGCAGCGTGGAACGAAGTGAGTGTCGAGCGTTGCGTTGGTGATCTGAGCAAACGGATCGAGCAGCTGCCGGCGCAAAGCCCGCAGCGCGTCGAACTGTTTGAGAAACTAGCGCGACTCCACGAGTATCTGGCGCGGGAGAGAGCCGCAAGCGGCGACAAGAATGCCCAGGCTGCGTAGGAGGCGGCCTTGGCCGCTTATTCCGAGGCGCTCGCGATCGCACCGCACAATGATGCGCTACGCCGCAAACGCGCCCAATTGTTGATGGTGATGGGTCGTGGCGAAGGCGCGCTCAAAGACGCCGAAGCCCTTCTCGCGCAACACCCAACCAGCGTGCAGCATCAAGAGCTAAAGGGCAGCGCACTCGCTTCCTTGAAACGCCACAAAGAGGCCATTGCGGTCTACACGCAGGCCATCGGCCTCACGCAATCATGTGCGGAGGCGAGCATGCTTCAGCGTCAGGTCAATCAGTATCGTCATGCGTTCGATCCGCCCCTCACAAAGGACCAAATTCGCGAGGAAATAAGAAACCGGCGCAACAGGCCTCTCTACGATGTTCCCGAGCCATCGGTGAAGCAAGTTGGTTTCCCATGCGCGCCCACGCCGAGCAACACGTTTGAAGACCTGGTGCTTTGGAAACAGATGTTGTTCCAGCGTCGCGCCGAAAGCCATCGCGCGTGGGGAGATCCGGGCGCTGCGACGAGGGACTACGAATACGCGATCTCGATCAGCTCCACGCCTGAGTTCGCCAGCATCGGCCTCTGCGATCTTGAAATTGACCTAGGCTTCGACTTCTCGGCCGTCGAGCACTGTCGCCAAGCATTCGACTCCAACTCGTTTTCCATCCTCAGCGATCCCGAGTTAGCTGCGAAAATCGGCAACTACCTACTCGAAGACGGCGACCTCAAAGGCGCCTGCCGCATCGCCCTGCCGTTCGCCGCCTTGCCGCCCGGCGCGTTTGAACCGGATAGAGCCATGCAGGCCTATCTCAATCATCCGAAGATGAAGACCCTGCAGCAACGCGTGACAGGCGGCCTCAGAGGCGCGGGCCTAAAACACTGCGGGATCGAGTTCCGACCACCGAAGGCGCCCGGATAGGCCGAGGTTCGGGTTATAATTCAGGGGACATGTAACAATCTCTAGCCCGTGCATCTGCGTTTGCTACGTGTCCCCCCATCTTCCTGCACGGGAGGGGGGAGAACTAGGGGGCAGCATACAAAATCCTCCACTCTAATGCGCTCCGCTCGTGATCTCCGCGCACGCCGGGTATGGCAGATTGCGCAGACAGTCCCCGATTACGGGCTTGGGCTTGGACATAACGGCGAGATGGGTCCCCCTGGTCGCCGTTCCTCCACACCGTTCTCCTTCGCAAGCTTGCAAAGGCCGCTCCAGAGCGGAAGGAGCGCGCTCTCTGTTTCGTTCGTCCATGCAACGAGCGACGTAATGGTCGGTGTGGCGGTCTTCGGTTCCACGCGCCAGGTCGGATCGAAGCGCGCGCCGCACAACGACTTTGTTGACCGGTGTGTGCAGACGAGCTCAGAAATCCCTTTTGTCAAACCCGCTGCGACATAGAGATCGACATACACCTTCTGTTCTTCCGTTGCCGAACCGGCCGGCATGGGATCCATCAGGACGCGGTAGCCGCCTTCCTGCCGTGACACAAGGAAGAACACTCTAATCGCCTGCCAACCCTTCGCCGTCAGCACGTCGATGCGTGGCTTCAACGTCTGAAGCGGCTCGGGTGCGGGCGCGCTCGCGTGCGCGCCGGCGGAAAGAGTCAACCAAAGTGCGTCTGCAATGAGGACGCGCATCTAAGCTCCCGTCGAGAACACGGAAGGAAGTCTAGCCAACATCCAGGCAGTCTTGGCAATCGCCTGACTTCAAAGCAAATGACGACGCAGCTCGACAACGTCAAAGCCGCGCTCAGCTCAAGACCGCCGCCCGGTGCTAAGGCGATTGAGGCGAAGGTGCAGAGCCAATTTGACAGCTCCGGAATCCACCTCATAGTCCCATCATGGCGACCCTGAAAGAGCACGAAAAGCGCATCCTGAAGAAGGCGCGTGAGATTGCGGAAACCGGTCGTCATAACGGCTGGTTCCACATCGCTATGGACTTGCAGCTCGCTGTGGGAGAACCGCTCGCCGTAAGCGTCTTGGAACGAGAGCCTTACCCTTCCGAGTTGGACAAGCGGTGCGCCGAGGTGCGCCTGCGCATGTACGGAAAGCCCGGCAAACGCAGCCCCAGCGAGGCCAAGCAGGAGGACGACCGGTAACGATGTGGCAGAAGCACCGTTGGAGTTTCGTCGGGACGTTCGCGATCTTCACCGCCGCGATCACGCTTGGCGTCCTCGAGCGGCGGGGCAACCACTATGAGGAGTTAGTGCTTATTGTTCCGCTGGCGGTGCTGATCGCTGCCCCCGTCGCTTACGTGTTTATATGGGTCAATTGGCTCGCGGAGCGACAGCGCCAGGAGAACTCAAACAAGGCCCGCGATGACGCCGAGCAGTGAGATTGGGGTTGGTGAATTAGGAATAGCGGACAAGGGGCGCCGCTTAAACAAAAGCCCGCCATGGCCGGGCTCGACCCAGCCACCCAGGGCACTGCGCTGCATTGAGGCGGGTGAATTTGCTCACGTTGCCCCGCTTAGCTCAGAAACGACCGATGACTTACGGCCAGGGTGCTACTGCATAGAACGCAAGCCGACCAAAACACAATGCCAGTGTACGACGGAAGCGTTGCAAGATCTTCGCCGCGCGCCAACATAACCAATGCGCCCGTGGCTATCGTGATGATGGCGAGCGAAAGAACGAACCCAAAAAATAGTTGCAGTGCTTGCACTGCCAGCGGCGTGCGCATTCGGTGCGCGACAGTCGCATGCGCCTTTCGAACAATGTCAAGAATTGCGTAGGTCATCGCTTGGGTCACGAGGAACCAGAATGCGATCATGACGAATACCATACGCCGAAGATCTCCTAAGGCGACACTCCGGTCAACGTATCCTGCCGCGTTTGCGCAGCTCCGCGCGTGCGTCCGGGTCGCCCATTTTTGCCGCAACTTCAAACCAATGCCGCGACCACCGCGCGCTGCCTTTGTTGCGATAATGAACGGCGAGGTTGAAAGCCGCTGTAGAGGAACCGGCGCGTATCGCCCGCTTGTACCATTGCACCGCCTCCTTCGGCCGCGCCGGCTTGACCTTGTCGTCGAGCAGGTTCGCCAGATTACTTTGCGCAATCGGGTCTCCACGCAGCGCCGCCTTTCGATAGGCGCTCACGGCCTGCCTGATGCGACCGCCATCTTCGTGCGCGAAGGCTTCCGACAGCCACCGATCAGCGTCGCCGCTTTGCTCTGTCCTTCGCATCAGTAGGTCTCCGCGTTCTAACTATCACGGTCCTCGAAGGCGGACTACCACGCCTTCTGAAGCGGTGAAGCAGTTGCCACTAGTGAACCATGGGCAGGCTAAGCTCCTCAGGGCATAGCCAGAACGGAAATACGGCGACAGGAAATGGTGTCCCTCGCGGCGCCAGCCGCGTCCTCACCCGCACTTATGGAACCTCCGCGAACGCTTCGCGTCGTGAGGCCTCGTCAAGCCTGGGCCGCTCTCGTCGCGCAAGCCGCGATCGCATTGACGACATGGTCGATGTTGTACGGTTTCTGAAAGTACGGCGCGTCGGCAAACTCGGGCGGGATCGCGGCGTCCGTATAGCCGGTGGTAAAAACGCACTGAGCGCCCGTTAAGCGAACCTCGCGCGCCACCGAAAAGACGGCGGTGCCTTGGACGTTGACGTCGAGTATCGCGGCCGCGATCCGTTCGGTCCGCAGAATCGCCAAAGCGCCATCCAAGGTGCCCGTGGAAACGCACGCGTATCCACGCGCGGCCAAAGCGTCTTCGATCGGGAGCTTCAAAAGCGCCTCGTCTTCGACCAGAAGAATCTTCAATGGGCTTGATGGGGCTGTCATCGCAATCTCTCGAGCGCCGTGTTGCGCAAAGAGAGATAACGCGCTGCTTTGGCACCGGTTCCACCGTCGCATCCGGATTCAGCCCTTGCAGGAACGCTTGGGCCGATCGTTTGGAGTTGCGGGGACATGGCGCGAGCGCCGAGCAAAACGCTCAAAACCGCGAAAGACTGTAATCCCCCGCAGCCACCGCCGGCACGCGCTTGAGCATCAGATCCGCCAGCAGCCGCGCGCTTCCCGCGCACGTCGTCCAGCCGATATGGCCGTGGCCGGTGTTCAGGAACAGGTTCTCGAACTTCGTCGCGCTGATCGTGGGCACGCCGTCGGCGCTCATGGGCCGGAAGCCCGCCCAGGCGGAGAAGTCTTTGGCGGCGACGCTCGCGGCGAACGCCGGATAGACTTTGCCGAGCAGCTTCAAAAGATTGTCGACCCGCGCCTGCCGCACGCTCGCGTCGAAGCCCGCGAACTCCGCCGTGCCCGCCACGCGCAATCGGTCGTCGCCGATCGGCACGACGGCCACATGCATCGCCGCATCCGACACCGGCGTCTTGGGCAGATGCGGATTGCCTCGTGCGACGATCGTCGCGGAGTAACCCTTGGCGGGCTTCACCGGAAGCTTGAGCTTGAGCGGCGCCGCAAGCGCGGGGCTGAGTGACCCCGCCGCCAGGACGAACGCATCCGCCTCGATCGGCCCCGCCGCCGTGTCGATCGCGCGCACGCGTTTGCCGTCGGTTTTGAACGCGGTCACGTCGGTCTCGAACAGAAACGTCACGCCGCGCGCGGTGAGCCAGTTCGTGAGCTCCGTCGAAAACGCATGCGGATCGCCGCGCTCGTCCTCCGGGTAATAGACCGCGCCGGTGATCGCGGACGCGATGGGGGCAAGCGCGGGCTCGAGCGCCACCGTCTCGTCGCGCGACAGCTTGCGGTGCGCAATGCCGTGCGGCGCGATGAAGGCCGCATGCGCCTCCGCCGCGGCCAGCGCTTGTGGCGAGCGCGCGAGCGCCAGCGTCCCCGTCTTGCGGCAGGCATAGGCAACGCGCGTGTCTTCGCTGAGCGCCGTCATCTCGCGCCGCGAAAGCAGCGCCAGCCGCAGGTTCTTGAGCAGGTTCGCTTCGAACCGCGCGGGCCGCGAGTTCGCAAGGAAGCGCAAACCCCAGCCCGCAAGCTTCGGCACTTGGGCCAGGTGCAACAGCATCGGCGCATCGTCGCGCCCCAGCCACTTCAGCAAGTCCCAGCCCACGCCCGGCGAATTCCACGGCTCGACCATGCTCGGGTGCTGCAGCGCGGCGTTGCCGAAACTCGTCTCAAGCCCCGGCCCCTCGCGCCGCTCGACCACGACGACGCCGACGCCGGCCTTGTGCAACGCATACGCGGAGGTCAGCCCAACCAACCCAGCGCCAATGATGACGACGTTCATGACAATCAAACCGCAACTAAAACTAAATCGTCATGGCCGGGCTTGACCCGGCCACCCAGGATCGCTGCCGCAAAGTTTGAGCTACATTCCAATCGCTCAAGAGATTCGCGGACCGCCTGATGCAACACCCCTGGGTGGCCGGGTCAAGCCCGGCCATGACGGTTTTTTGGT
>CAYXQB010000002.1:0-35617 GCA_964466435.1 uncultured Flavobacteriaceae bacterium
GTCGAGTTCACGCTGATCGACCAGGAAGAGGCGGCACTGGCCTATGCCTACGATCATTCGCATCCATTGACCCTTAGCGCGAAGCCGCAAGCGAAAGTGCGGCCTATCAACGTGTCGTTCACTGACGTGCTGCGTGGCGGGCCGTGGCTCGACGAGATGGCGCCCCAAGATCTCATCTATTCGGTGGGTCTGATCGACTATCTGATCGATCGGCGTGCGCGTGCGTTGGGGGCGAGGCTTTACGAACGATTGGCGCCGGGTGGCTTGCTCATTATCGGCAACATGAACGAGACCGAGCTCAGCAATCTGTGGCCAATGGAGTTCATCTGCGACTGGCACCTCTTCTACCGCACGGAAAAGGACATGATGGGGTGGACGGACGCGATGGCGGGTAGCCACGCCTGGACCGAGACCGATCCGACGGGCCGGGTGCGCTTGTTGTTCGTGCGCAAGCAGGCATAAACTCGCGGCTGCTTCACAACGGCGGCGGACGGTATGAGCTTGGGTGCGCTTCGCGTGATTCGCTATGTTGCTATTGCGCTCATCGGCGTGCTCGCTTTTGTGTGGGCGGCGGTGGGGCTTGGCTGGCTCGGCCGGGACGGCGGGCCGGCGCCGGGTGGGCCGGCGATCTCGACGTTCCGGCTTGTCGATCAGAACGGTGTCGAGGTCACTGAGCGCGTCATGCTCGGGCGGCCGGCTGTGGTGTTCTTCGGGTTCACTTACTGTCCGGACATTTGTCCGACGACGTTGGCGTCGATGACGGCGCTGCTCGGTCGGCTCGGCGGGGATGCGGACAAGTTGGGCGTCTTCTTCGTGAGCGTCGATCCCGAGCGGGATACGCCGGCTTTGCTAAAGACGTATCTTGCGTCGTTCGATCCGCGCATTCGGGCGCTCACGGGAAGCGACGAGCGACTGCGAGCGCTGACACGGTCGCTTGGCGTGCACTACGCGCGTGTGGGAACGGGTGACAGCTATAGCGTCGATCATACCGCAAGCGTGTTCCTGCTCGATGCCGAGGGGCGGTTTCGCGGCACGATCGCCTACGGCGAAGATGCAGGGGTCGCGGAAGAGAAGCTGCGCGCGCTCTTGCGCTAGACCGCTTGCTTGAGCTCGACTGGTGCGGCCGCGCGCACGCGCGTTGCCGGAAGTTCGACGCGCACGGTCGTGCCGACGTTTTGCTGGCTCGTCAGCTTCAGCGCGCCGCCGTGGATTTCGACGATCTTCTTGGAGTAGGGCAGGCCCAATCCGGTGCCCCCATGGTGGCGGACCGTCGCGCTTTCCACTTGCTCGAACGGGCGCAGGACGCGTTCCAGATCTGCGGCTGGAATGCCCACGCCCGTATCTTTGACTTCAAGCGCGAAGCCTGCGGCGTGCGACGTGCGTACCGACACTTCAACGCGACCGCCGGGTGGCGTGAATTTGATGGCGTTCGAGATGAGATTCAGCGTGACCTGACGGAAGAGGCGCTCGTCGGCCACGAGTTTTTCGCCACCGCTTGCGCGCACGAACGCCAGATCAAGCTTGCCATCCTGCGCCTTCTGCGCGCACATCCGCAACGTTCTTTCGACAACGTCGTTGACGTCGAACGTGCTTTCGCAAAGCTCGAGCTTGCCGGACTCGGCCTTCGCCAGGTCGAGGATGTCGTTGATGATCGCCAGCAAGTGCTGACCGCTGCTGTGAATGTCGCCTGCGTACTCGACGTACTTGGCGGAGCCGAGCGGACCCATCAGCTGCTGTTTGAACAGTTCGGAGAAGCCGAGAATGGCATTCAACGGCGTGCGCAATTCGTGGCTCATGACGGCCAGGAACTCGCTCTTTGCGCGGTTCGCGGCTTCAGCCTCATCGAGCAGGCCTTTCATGACTTGGTTCTTCTGCTCGATCACCTTCTGAGCGACGTAGTTGTAGCGGATGTGCGTTTCTAGGATGTAGCTGCAGAAGCAGCCGACGCCGGTCGCCATGCCGAGGAAGAAGTTGTTCGAGATGTAATCTTCGATGGGGATCGGGTTGATGTAGAGCGCCACGACCTGATAGCTCGCCCATAGACCGATCGTCACCATGACGGAATACGAGAAGCGCAAGCCCAGCAGGCTTCCCGAGTAAATGACAACCATGATCAAGCCGGCATAATATTGGCTGTTGTACGGGGGGCCGAGGACCGCCGTCATCATGATGACGCCAAGCCCGCCGGCGAGCATCGTGGCCGCAAGGGCGAGTTGCACGTGCTTTTCGAACGAGCGGTTAAATGACAGGCCCAAAACGCCGATCATGATCGGTACGGCGAAGCCATAGCGGATCAGCAGCAGAACGGCGTGGTACTCGGTCGCCACGACCGCATCGAGCACGCCGAACATCGAGTACAGGACGGCGGCTGCGATCAAATAGACGCGGATGAAGTGGATCGACTCGCGTAGGGACCGGGCGTTGAAGTCGCGCTCGACCTCGGCGTTCTTGAAGACGAGCAACAGACGGCTCAGCGCGAACCGGTCTCCCGTGTCGGTTGCTCGTGCGGTCGTCACGTCGAAAGTCCCCACATGACCCGTTTATCTTAGGTCTTGAGCCAAATTCTAACGGTAAGCGAGTTAAGGACGCTCTTACACACCTGCACTATCGGGGGCGCTGAAATGCGCTAACCAACACATTTCGGCTGGCCGTCCGGGGTGTTTTGGCGCAACTTTGGGCGGGGGGCGAGGGGTGGAAACCAACTGTAAACGATTACACGCGCGGCTCGTCGTCGCCTTTGGGCTGGCCGCGGGCGTTGCGGCCGATGGCCATGCGGCGGGCTTTGCGCTGCGCGAGTACGGCTTCGATGCGACCGCGTCCGCCTTTGCGGGGGCCAGCGCTCAGGCCGATGCGCCGGGCTTTCTCGGCACGAACCCGGCAGCCAGTTCGGGCGTGGCCGATTGGGACGCGCAGTTTACGCTGAACGCGATCTACCCGACCTCCGATGCCGACTACTCGGTCGCGACCACGTCGTTTGCGACACCGGCCGGGGGGCGGACGACACCCGACGACTTTATCTTGGATGCCTACGAGCCCGGGTTGTCGCTGCGTGCGCGCCTTGCGGAGGATTTGACCGTCGGTCTCAGCGTCAGCGCGCCATGGGGGTTGGGTACGCGTTACGCACCCAGTTGGGCGGGACGGTACTACGCGGTCGAGTCCAGGTTGCTAACGGTCAACGTTGCGCCTTCCATCGCCTATCGGCTTAGCGAGACGTTCGTGCTGTCGGCGGGCGTTCAAGCGCAGTACGCGAAAGGAACGCTGTCGAATGCGATCGACTTTGGAACGATTGGGCTAGCCAACGGCGTATTGGGTTCTGCGCCGGGCAGCCAAGACGGTTTCGTCGAGTTTACTGCGAGCGATTGGGGATTCGGGTTTGTGGCCGGCGCGCTTTGGTCGCCGTCGCGGGATGTGACGGTGGGGGCCGCGTACAGATCGGCGGTCGCGCATGAACTTTCGGGACCGGCCGATTTCACGCTGGATGCGTTCGGCATCGGGTCGGTTTTGTCGGGGGCGACTGGTGCCTTTGTCGATACGCGCGGCGTCGCAAAATTGACGACACCGGCCGTTGCTTCAGCCGGGATAAGCGTCGCCCTCACTCCGGAATTCTCGCTGCTGGCGGAGGTTGGGTTTACTGAGTGGAGCGTCTTTGAACAGCTTCGCGCGCGCTTTTCAAATCCCGCCCAGCCGGACGATTTCAAAGAGTACGATTGGAAAGACACGTGGCTCGCGGCGGCGGGCGTCCGGTATCAACCGCAACAGGATTGGATTTTCAGGGCGGGCGTCGCATTCGACGAAAGCCCGACCCGTGATCACACGCGCGATCCGCGCATTCCGGATTCGGACCGTACGTGGCTGGCCTTCGGCGTTCATCATGATCTGAACGATGGTGCCGCCCTGCAGCTCGGCTATGCCCGCCTGATTTTCCCAGGCGAGCCCATCGGCCTGTCTGCGGCGACACCGGGCAATGCGGCGCGCGGTAATCTGATCGGCCGTACCGACGCGGATGCGGACATGATTACGCTCCAGCTGACGGTGCGCTAGCGAATTAACGAAATAGCGCTCCGGCCTTTGTTGTGGGAGCGGTGGATTTCGTTGTATTTGTTGAGCTGTCACAGGCGTTGGAGCCGACATGGGGCACCACAACAAAATCGATCGCATGGCGTTGGCGCGCTTTTCGCAGCGGTCCGTTGGCCGTTCGCTCGCCTATTTGATCGCCGATCTTGTTGTGTACGCGGCCTTCGTCTACGGCGCGCTTACCGCAGACGCGTTGTGGCTCAAGCTGATCTTTGCGCTTGGCGCTGGCGTCATGATCTCGCTGTCGGCGATTGCAGGGCACGACGCGGGACATCAGAGCTTTTCGGGTAGCAAGGTGCTCAACCGCATTTGTGGCACGATCGCGTTTCTGCCGGCGCTGCATCCGTTTGCTCTTTGGGAGCACCACCACAACCGGGTGCACCACCGTTTCACCGCTCAAATCGGCGTCGATAACGCGTTCTCACCGATGACCGTGGAGGCCTACCGGAACGCATCGCTCCGGCAGCGCGCCTACTACCGGTTCATGCGCAGCCTTTGGGGGCAGCCGTTCTTCTATCTGCTCGATGTCTGGGTGCCGGAGATGATGCTTCTTCCGTTCACGCGGAAGACGCCCATGACGCCCCGCGTGTGGTTCGACTTTGTCCTGGTTTGCGCGTATTTCGCCTTGTTCGTCACGGCGTGCACTCTGTTGTCTCTGGAAGCGGCCGGCGGGAGCGTTTGGGCTGCGGCCGTCAATGCGCTCGTGTTCGGTTTTGCGGTGCCGTTTCTCGTTTGGAACGTATTCATCTCGTTTCTCTCGATCGTGCAGCACACCGGGCCGGATGTGCGGTGGGTGATGCCGACCGGCGTACCGTCGACGGTCGAGCAGTCCATGGCGGGCACCGTTCACGTCGTGCTGCCGGAATGGCTCGACCGCCTGTTTCACAGGATCATGCAGCATCAGGCACACCACATTCATGTGGGCATTCCGCTGCAAGAACTGAAAGCGGCGCAGAGCGCAGTCGAAGAGATGAACGGTGGTCAATTGGTGCGCGTGTGGACACCCGCATATCATCTTCAGCTCACGCGGGAGTGTCAGCTTTTCGACCCGCATTTCAACCGCTGGCGCCGTTTCGCAGATTTGAGCGCCGAGCTGGCAGTGCAAGACATCGCAGCCTAGCCGTGCTGATCAAGCTTGGCGATCAACCGATCTTTTTCGATGTCGTGGGCGCGAAGCTTGAGGCCGACGGCCCGCGGATGCACGAAAAGCCGACACTGATCGTTTTGCATGGCGGGCCAGGTTTCGATCATTCCGGGCTGCGCGGCGACTTCGATGGGCTCGCCGACGTTGCCCAAGTCGTCTACGTGGATCACCGCGGGAACGGACGCAGCGTTCCGAGCGACCCCGCTACTTGGACGCTGGCTCAGTGGGGTGACGACATTCATGCGTTTTGCGAAACGCTGGGGATCGAGAAGCCGGTCGTGTTCGGCCAGTCGTTCGGGGGGATGGTGGCGCAGTCCTATGCGACACGTCATCCCGGACATCCTCGCGCGCTTGTCTTGTCGAGCACGGCGGCGCGGATGGATTTCGATGCAAGCTTGGCGTTGTTCGAAGCTAAAGGCGGTGCCGAGGCCTACGAAGCGGCCGTACGCATGTGGGCTTCCGGTAGTGACGAAGAATTCGACAATTACATGCGGGTGTGCATGCCGCTCTACAATACGGCGCAGCGTGCCGGTGGCGAGGACGCGCGCCAGCGCGCGGTCATGCGGCGCGAGGTTTTCCGGCACTTTTCGTTGCCCGGCCGCGAGATCAGGCGCATGGACTTCCGGCCAGCGCTGAACAAAATCCTATGCCCAACATTGATCTTGGCGGGCGCCGAGGATCCCATCACGCCGCCGCATTTGGCTCGCGAGATGTTGACTTGCATCAAGGCGGGTCTCGCGACGCTTGAGGTATTCGAAGATTGCGGGCACGGGGCCTTTCGCGACAGACCGGAGACAGTTCTGCGTATGGTCCGTGATTTCGTCGCACACGTGTGAAAGCGGGTTGCGGTCGCGCAGTGCGATATGCTTGATGGTTAATCCAAAATTGTGGAAGGAATTCATTCCAATCTGTTGCGCTCGTCACATGGAGTGTATCTCCACGATGGGTTTACAACTAAAGTGATCGAGCCCTATCTAGGGGTGAGGCTCCGGGAAGCTCACTCGAGGCAATTGGGTTCCTGAGACAGGTCGCTAGACGATAGAAGAGACACGCGGTGCGGGGGGGCATTGGTGGACAACACGGTCATCTGGCTTATCGACGCGCATCCGCTGTTGCGGTCGGGCCTTCGTGCGCAGTTGGACGGCAAAGGGTTTGAGGTCGCCGCCGAAGCATCGAACGTCAGCGAGATCACGCTGAGCGGATCCGCCGGACCGCAGCCGCAGATCATCATCATGGACTTCGCGCAAGGGACGGAAGCGGTGACGGCGCTGAAGGCCGCGCAGCCGCAGGCGCGAACGGTCATCTTTGCGGAGTCGGCGGAGCTCGCCCATTTGGCCGACATGTTCAGCGCGGGTGCCGATGGCTACTTGCTCAAGAGCATTACGCCGAGTGCGCTGATCGAGTCGCTGCGCTTGGTTGCGTTGGGCGAGAAAGTATTTCCCAGCATGTTGACCGATTTCCTCGGCGCCATGCGTACCAATCAGACAAGCTCAAGCGAGCGCGTGCGCGTCGGCGATGTCGCGCTTTCGCAACGCGAACTCGACATTATTCGTGGGCTCGCCGATGGCAATTCGAACAAGGCCATCGCCAAGGAACTTGCCATCACTGAAGCCACCGTGAAAGTTCACCTCAAGACGGTGCTGAGAAAGCTCGGCGCCACCAACCGGACGCAAGTCGCCATCTGGGCCGTGCAGCACGGGCTGGCAAATACCGGCAACGGCTCGACGCGGAACGGCCGCGCGAAACCAGCATAAACTGAGCGTCAGTCTCCCTGGTTCTTGAATGCCGGCGTGCGGTCGAGTTCGGGGTGAGCGCGGAATGTGGGCATCGTCGTCAGATCGGGTGTGCTTTCGCCACGGTGGCGCGGGCCGCGCAGGCGTGGCATCCCGTAGGTCGCGGCGGTCCACCCGTCGACTGCCCCGTAACCGCTTTCAACCACGCCAAGTACGCGATCGGTCCATGCGGTCACCGCATAGTTCGGCGCGAACAGGCGGGCTTGGTCGGCGGCGTAGTTCGCATACGGCGCCACCATGAGCGCGTGACTCATGAGGCGGCTGATATAGGGCGCCGCGCCTTGCTGCAGATTGGCGAAGACCGGCGGCGGCAGCGGCGGCTCGTGTGTCGAAAACATCGGCTGGCCGTAAACGTGCGTGCCCATGGGCACGGATATGACCCGCGCGTGATCGGAGGACTGAACCGGCGGCGCGAAGGTCTGGGCCGGGGTTGCTGACAGTTGGACGCCGCTCGCGCTCGGGAAGACGTAATTCTCACCCGCGATGGCGGCGCCGGCGGCAAAGATCGAAAGAACCGTTGTTGTGACGACCGTCGCAATGACGCGTTTTGCTTTCATGGTGTCCTCGAAACGCTTTGCAGCCTGCTTGGCCGCGACTCGCCCGACAAGCATTGCAAAAGTGAGGCGGCACGTGAAGCGAGCATTGGCGTGTACTACCAAAGGGAGGCGCCATACTCTCGGTCGATCATGTGGCAGAAAACCAATGATCGATCCTGCACTCTCAACGTGCGGTCTGCTTTGGGCGCATCACAAGGTCGGTGAGCGTGGAATGTCGAAGCGACATTGGGGGTACGCCGAATGGCGATGAATTCGACCTGCTGCATGTTTTGACAGGATAGCGCGCTGGCGGGGTAATTCGGATGGCGGCGAACCTTCAGCCTTAGTCTCCAGTGCAGATGCTCGTGAACTGCAAGTAATTTCCCGCTCCGACAGCACGACGAGGCGATGGATTCCTCCGTTGCGCGAACTGGGGTGGAACCGATGAAGCGCCGCACGGCACTAGGACTTGGGTTTCTGATCTCTACAGCATTGACATCTTGTGCGGGCTTGGCGCCTGGGGACGCGAGCGGCGTGAAGCCGCTCATGGTCTATCCGGTGACCACGAATGACACGCCCTACAGCCAATGTCTGCGTAAGCTGAAGAGCGTGGCGGCGAGCAATCTGCCGGTGTTCGCGGTCGGCGAGATCGCCGACAAGACCGGACAGGTCTCGTACTACGACAAGGCGGGCAACAACCTGACCCAGGGCGCGGCCGAGATGGTCATGAGCGCGCTCTATAAGACGGGTAAGGCGCATCTGGTTGAGCGGTACGACCTTCGCATTCCGCTCGCCGAGGTGAAGCTCGCCGAGCAGAACCGGCTTAGCCGCCCGGCCGAAGCATTCGGGAAGCTGCCCGCGACCGACTTCATCATCGTCGGCGCGTTGACCGAGCTCAACTACAATATCGTGACGGGGGGTGTGGGGTTGCGTGTTGCCGGCGTTGGCGGCGGCGCGCGCATGGCGGTCGTGAACGTGGCGCTCGATCTTCGCGTGATCAACTCGAAGAACTTCGCGGTGTCTTACGTTTCGTCGCTGCAAAAGCAGATCTATGGGTACGAGGTCGAGGCCGACATTTTCCGCTTCTGGGATACGACGCTGGTCGAGCTCGAAGCGGGACACGTGCGCAACGAGCCGCTTCAACTCGGGGTGCGCACCGTCGCCGAGATGGCCACGTACCAGATCATGACCGACTTCCTCCGGCTACCGAGGGATCCGAGCTGCGCCCTCGTAGAGAACGACCACATGTCGTCCTATCTAGAGCAGCTTAAACCTAATGGGGAGACCACTAAATGAAGACGCTGAAGACTATGAGGACCCTTGCGGCAAGCCTGGGTGCTCTCGCGATCGGCGCGATGGCGACTCCCGCCATAGCGTTCGACAACTTGGAGTGGAACTGGCAGAAGGACGTAAATGAAAGGGTCAACATCGACGCCAAGATCTACGTCGACGTAAAGCCCACCGGTATGGTTGAAGTCGAGAAACTTCAAATCTTTCTCGGCGATGTGACCGCCACGAACTATGTGGCGCACATCTACAACAACCCGTTCTATGCGGAAGCGGGCTATCATGACGACTTCTACGTCCCCGACAGTAAGGATCGTGGACCGCGGCTGAAGACGATTTGCGTCTATGGCAAAGACTGCGGCGGCGGCCACGGCGATCAGGACAAGGGCTGGGACAAAATCCCGGTGAAGCCGCTTGACGCTCGGGTCGAGCTGCCGATCATCCTTGCGAGCGCGACGGCGGTTGGCAACAACCAGTCGATCACGTCCGATGTCCCCGTGTTCCTGCACGACGGTCAGTTTGTGGCCGAAGTGAAGGATCGCTACCGCGACAACTACTCGAGCGACTCGCTTGCCAGAAGCATGCCGTCGGGCGGCGGTGGCGGCCACTGCTACCGCGATTGCGGCCCGCAGGGTAACCTCCACACCGACATCGCCGGCTTGTTCTTGCTGGGTGCTGTCGCTGGCGTGTTCGAAGAAGCCGAAATCACGGCTAAGTCGACTGTGACCGACGTCAAGAACGTCAGCGTCGACAACTCTTCGACGGCGGTTGCCAACAACCTGTCGGTCAACTTGGCGTCCGACAATCCCGCCAATCACGTCGTCATCGCAGACATCACTCAGTTTGCGATCGCCAACGTGAAGGCGGAAACGAGCACGACGTACGTCTCGGCCACCGGATACGACCATATGCGTCAGTTGACGACGGCGACATTGTCGCCGACCGACAACGATCCGACGCGGGTCATTCAAGTGCCGACGCCGTGGGTCAGCTCGACGGCGACAGCGGTCGGCAACAACGCGTCGATCAACGTCGGCCCGGTGTTGGCTGAGTAAGCCGCGTTACTAAGCACTTGTGGCGGCGGGTAATGTTCCGCCGCCACCCTTCGTCTTCAAAGGAATGAGGGTACGTTTATGAACACGTTTCGATTGACAGTATGCGTGCTGGTGGGGGCTGCGGCGCTGGCCGGCGGCAGTGCCAAGGCCGACGATCCCTTGATGGGAAAGGCTCCATGGAACTTCACACCGCAGAACAGGGCGGCGATCGCGATCGCAATCAAGAACATTGAAGACCCGGGCTCGGGCGGAAGCGGAGCTGGAACAATCGTTTGCGGCGGTACGGGCGGCGCCAGCGGTCAAGGTGCAACCGGAAGCGCTGCATCGGCGACCGCTAACAGCAGTTGCATCATCATCAACAACTCCGATGGCGCGATCGTCAATAGCGATCAGGACTCCGACGGCGATCAGGACGCTGACAGCACGACGACGACGCAAACGAACAATGCTGCCGCGAAGAAGAAGCCGGGGAGCAGCAGTATCGACGACGTCGCCCACATTCTGAACGGTCACAAGCAAGGCCTGTAGAAGCTTTGGGATTTGCAAAGATGCGCAAGGTTCTCTTCCCGATGGCGATCATCGGTGTTTCGTTGACATCTGCCTTTGCGGCGCTCGCAGCGCAGAAAGCGTCTCCTGCGCTCCAGGCCGCGGCGGAAACGTGCGTCGGACAACGCCAGGCCGCGAACTGGCAGGCTTTGATCGCAGCTTGCGATACGGTTCTCAAAGAGGATGTGCAAGCGGAACTCAAGGCTGCCGCTTACTACAATCGCGGTTCGGGCCATATGCGTAATGGGGATCTGGCAAAGGCGTTCAGCGACCTTAGTGCCGCGCTGAAGATCGCGCCGAAGTTCGCCCGTGCGCTGACGTTGCGTGGATCGGTTCTGGTGGCACAGGGTAAGCTCGATGCGGCTCTCGCCGATTTGAACGCGGCCATCAAGCTGGAGCCAACATCGTCGACCGCCTTCAACAATCGCGCGCTGGCTTATCTCGGCAAGAACGATCAGACGCGCGCGATTGCGGACTTTACCAAGGCAATCGAACTCGATCCCAAGGACGCGACGTCCTACGCGGCGCGTGGGACGGCTCACTTGACGGGCGGCCAGAAAGACAAGGCGCTGGCGGATTTCAACAAGGCACTTGAGCTAGAGCCCAAAAATCTCGTCGCACTCTTCAATCGTGGCGTGCTCTTTGCCGCGACAAAAGAGAAGCCCAAGGCGAAGGCCGACTTCGAGGCTATCCTTGCCATCGACCCGCGCAATCAGAACGCCAAGCAACAGCTTGCGGCACTGGACAAGGGCTGAGACGATGGGGCGCTTGTGGCTGCTAGTGCTGACGGGTGCTTTGGCGTTCGCCAGCACCGACGGATGGGCCAAGACCAAGGGCACGACGGTCACGGAGCAGGACGTGCTGACGTGCAACGGCTCGAACGGATCGACTTCTCAGCAGCAGGTGAGTGCGTGCACGAAGCTGTTGACGTCGGGCAAGATAAAGCCGCCGCACGAAGGCGACTTCTATGCGATGCGGGCGGCGGCATATTTTGCCCTCAAGGCGCACGACAAAGCGCTTATCGATCTCAACAAGGCGGTGACGTTTCGGCAGACTCCGGAGATCTACTTTCAGCGGGCGCTGTTGCACATGGCTATGCAGAATACCGACGCCGCGAAGACCGATCTTGCGCAGGTCATGAAGCTGAAGCCGACGTTTGCGCCGGCCTACTTCATGCGCGGACTGATGGCGTATGAAGCCGCAGACTACGCAGAGGCGGTCTCGTTTTTTGACGGTGCCGTTCAAAGACTTCCGACCTATTACCAGGCCATCTATGCGCGGGGCGTCGCAAAGGCAAAGGCCGGGGATCAAGATGGCAGTGCGAAAGACATCAAAGTCGCCAAGGGCATGAGCGACCAAGTGCAGGCCGATATGGAGAAGCTAGGCCTTACGCTGTAGCAGGGCCATTGCCCTCGGCTGTCCGATCCGGCACCTTCGCGCCGTGATTTGCAGGAGGGTCGGTCATGCGTCGAGGCTTTACCGTGTGCATGGCGGTGCTCGTACTGGCGGGTTGCCAGGGGATGTCGGTTGGCGTCGGTGTTGGTGGGGCGTCGGGTCATGTGGGTGTGGGCGCCTCGACCACGGTCGGCGTCGGCGGTGGGAATGCCGGCACGCTCCGCCAGGTCACCGTGACCATGTTCAAGATCGATGCGCGCGGCGTAGGCGCCGAGATTGGGACGTTGACGCTTTCGGATTCGCGGGGTGGCTTGCGTGTGGTGCCGAGGCTCCGGGGTTTGCCGCCGGGGCCGCATGGCTTCCACGTGCACGAGAACCCGAATTGCGCACCCGGCATGAAGGATGGGAAGATGCTGGCGGGTCTTGCCGCTGGCGGGCATTACGATCCGAACGGGACCGGCAAGCACGTTGGGCCGCTGGGAAGCGGCGGGCATGCGGGCGATTTGCCTACGCTCAATGTGGCTGCGGATGGAACGGCGACCGCAGCGGTGAATGCGTTGCGGCTTTCGGTGAGTTCGGTGCGCGGCCGGTCGATCGTGATTCACGAGGGTGGCGATAACTTCTCGGATCAGCCGTTGCCGCTGGGCGGTGGCGGGGTACGGATTGCGTGCGGCGCGGTCAGTATGGATTGGGACGAGGCTCAATAGAATGACCGTGAAGATCTATGGCTATGCGCAGTCGCGGGCTATTCGCACACTTTGGCTTTGCGAAGAGATCGGCGCTCCCTACGAACTCGTGCACACGGGTACGACGGATGGTGGCACGCGGACGCCCGAGTATCTGAAGATCAATCCGGCGGGGCACATTCCCGCGATCGACGACGGCGGATTCAAGCTCTCGGAGTCGATGGCGATCAACCTCTATCTCGCCAAGAAGCACGGAAAGCTCTATCCGCGCGACGCGCAGGGCGAAGCGAAGGCATGGCAGTGGAGCTTTTGGGTGATGTCGGAACTCGACGGGCCGATCGTGCGGTGGATCACGCACGGCATGCTGCTGCCGCCGGAGACGCGCGACGTGAAGATCGCGCGCGAGGCTCGCGAGGCGATGGAGTGGCCGCTTACGGTGTTGAACGATGCGTTGGCGGGGAGACACTACCTTGTTGAGCCGGATGCCTTCACAGTCGCGGACTTGAACGTAGCCTCGACGCTCTACCGGCTCTTGTTCGTCGATCTTGCCGGCAAGCCGCACCTTCACGGTTGGGTGAAGCGCTGTTGGGAGCGCCCGGCGGCCAGACGAGCGCGCGCGATGCGCGAGGCTTGATTACGCCGCTGGTAATCGCCTTTGGTGCGTCGTGCGGGTAGCCAGGGTGTACCAAAACGAGGTCGAGACGTGCTGACCGCAGATCAATTGAATGCCAATCCGTTGCCGTTCGCCAAGTTGATGGGCGTGCGGTTCGTTTCCGTATCGAAGGACGAGATCGTCGCAGAGTTGAAAGTGCGCGAGGACCTTTGCACGGCACCCATGCCTATCCTCCACGGTGGCGCGGCGATGGCGCTCGCCGACACGGCGGGAGCGGTTGCGACCTTCCTAAACCTGCCCGAAGGGGCAAAGGGGACGACGACGATCGAAAGCAAGACGAACTTTCTTGCGCCGGCGCAAAGCGGCAGCGTGGTACGCGCGACGACGACCCCCGTGCATCGCGGTGGCAAGACGCAGGTTTGGCAGACGCGGGTTACGCGCGAGGACGGCAAGCTGGTCGCGTTGGTCACGCAGACGCAGATGGTTCTCTAGCGGCCGTTCAGGCGCGCTTCGATGAAGGCCTCGGTGTCTTCGAGCACGCTGGCGCGCCAACGCCAGCCCCAAAGGAAGGCCGCAAAAATCTCGAAATGGCCGATCTTAGGATAGATCTTTGCTTCAGCCGTAGCGCCCACCGCGGTCAGCGCGGCAGCGAGGTTGCGGCTGGCGTTGGGACCAACGATGCGATCGCGCTCGCCGTGCAGCAGTAGCATGGGTGGTGCGTCCGCGCGCACAAGTTTGATTGGGCGTGCGGCATGCGGCGCCTCGCGCGACGTTGCAAAGATGTCCTTCAGTCCCTTCCACTTCAGCGGGTCGAGCGTGTAGGGACCGGCGAGACCAACGACGCCTTTGATCGCCGATGTCTGTAAGCCGTGTGCGCGGAGGTAGCCGGTATCGAGCGCGAGCAGCGTGGAGATGTGGGCGCCTGCGGAGTGGCCCATCACGAAGAGGCGGGACGAGTTGCCGCCGAGTTCGGCGGCGTGGTCGTGCATCCACTTGAAAGCAAGGGCCGCGTCTTCGACGAACGCGGGGAACGTTGCTTTCGGATAGAGGTGATAGTCGGGCACGACGACGGCGTAACCACGGGCGGCCATCGCGCGGCCGAACAGCCGGTAGTACCAGCGGGCGCCAGAGACCCAGCCGCCGCCGTAGAGGTAGAGAAGCGTCGCTTTCACCTCGCCCTTAGGTGTGTAGATGTCGAGCCGTTGGCGCGGCAATGGTCCATAGGGGACGTGGCGCGAGCCGACGTTCGAGTGGAACGCGAGCGTGGGCTGTTTCGCAGTGGCGACGGCTGTGCTCATGACCAGCATAACGTCGCGACGGCGAGGGCGCGCGTCAAGAGCGGCGCTTTCGCGCGGTCTGCGGCCCCCGGAAATGCGTCAGTTCAGCGGCGTCGAGAACGTCAGCAGCAGCGCGTGGCCGCCGCCGCGCTCGCGGCCCGAAACGGGATCGCGGTCGCTGCCGTTCAAGTCGTAGCGATACTCGAGCTTGAGTTTGGCGTCCGGCTTGCCCAGTTCTTCCTGCGCAAAGCTCGAGACATCGACGCTTAACTGAAGCTGCTTCGTTTTGGCGCGTGCGGCCAGATTGTCGTCGATGATCTGGGACTGCGCGTCAGCCGCGCCGTAGCGCAGTTCGATCTTTGGGCCGTTCTCGGGCGCGTAGGCGATCGAGACGTGCGGTGCCACTTCGCTTTGCGCGGTGCGGATGCCGGCGATCGTGTCGTCGGTTTCGATCATCGAGAGGCCGGCGCCGAACTGCCAGTTACCGCGGCGAACCTTGTGAGAGATGTCGACGAAGCGGTCGCGCGAGCGTGACAGCGGGATCTTCCCATCTTCGCTGCCGGGTTGGATGATGTCTGTGTCGACGCGGCGTTCCCAGAAACTCGCGGTGGTCTCACCGAGGCGCGTGTCCCACATCATTGCGCCGTTTGCCGTGGAGACCCGATCGCGCGGGCCCGGCAGAAGTTCGGCGCGTACGACGTCGCCGCGCTCGAAGCCGCCGCTGATCATCGTCGGCAGGAATGGACGGATCGGGTCGATCGCGTCGGCGACTGCGTCGGGCAGAACGTCGGCGACGATGACGTCGGCGTTGATGCCGGTGAATGCCGTGCGCTTCAGCCACTGACCGCCTTGGGTCAGGTTAAACTCCATGCCTTCCTTGCGGTACACGGACAAAGCCGAAGACGCATAGGCCAGCGTGAAGCCTTGGCGCTTAAGCGCCTCGCGATTCGTGACGTAGTCTTGGTAATCGACCTTCACGCGGGCTTCGCCGAATTCGATGCTCGACGACAGGTTGGCCCACGAGCCCGGAAGGACGAGGCGCCCGGTCGGAAGTTCGTTCAGCGCGGCCGCGAACCCTTCGGACGTTTCGCCGAAGTCGCCGTCGACGAGCAGGCGCAAGTTGGCGGTGTCGATGACCTTCGCGGAGAAGCGATGGCGGCGCGATGTGTCGGCGAGGTTCATGCCCCGGTCGCGTTCACGCAGCTGCGGGTCGCGGAAGTCGCGCGTGTCGCTGTCGTCGACGGTCTTGACGATGTCGGTGCTGAACGACAAGCGGCCGTTGAGCGCTTGCGCGTCGAAGCCGGCGCTTTCGGCGCTAACGGTCGCGAAGTTCAGGCCTTGCGACAGGCGGTCGACCTTCACGTTGACGGAGGGTTCGATGTCGAACGATCCGCCGCGGAGTTTGAGCGACACCGGCGCGTCGGGCGCATTCGTGTCGCCGAATTGCAGCGGCTTGTCGAAGCCGTCGAGCGTGGGGGTCAGGCCCTTCCAATCGGGCTCCGGCGCGACGAACAGTTCGACGTCCTGTTTAGCGAAGATCTTTTGCTTCAGCGCTTTCACTTGCTGGGCGGCGGCGGTGCCTTCGATGCCGAGGCTGCTTGCCAAGACCGACGGGCTTAGCCAGTAGGCCTGTATCGGTTCGGCACGGGCGCTGCCGGTTGCGCAAACGGCGGAACCGGCCAGCAACAGCGTGCTGAGACGGTTATGTGCCAAACGTGGCGATGAACGATGTTCCATGGCGACCTGTGCTCCGCAAGAAGCGCGCCATAGACGGAAATTACCGTGTGCGGCGCGAAGAAGAAACCACGCCGCGGTTCGAAAACCGCGCCGTTAGACCTTCCCGGCCTTTCGGAACACCGCCGACCAATTTACCCAACGCTCGCGGACGTCGTTAAGACGTCTCAGCCCCGTACGCATACTGTCGCCCTCCCTAGGCGATAGCCGCGCAACCCCAAACTTGGACCACGAGAATCACGCGGCTACTCGAAGGAGAAGCGTATGTCCACTTTCGATTTTGCAATAGAGGGGGATGAAAATTTTTCCGCATGCGGAGCAATTTACATCGCCTCTTGGTTACGACGTGCACGGACGATGGATCGCGTTGTGTTACTCATCGTTGCAGAAGTTGATTGCGGTGATGGTTACGAGCGATGCGGACCTCTCATGCACGGACAGAGGGTTGGTGCGCATGCACTGAAAGCAGAACGTGTTTTTGCAGCGCAGCGAATACGATTTCATGCGTTAAGCGTGTTGCTGATGGCGTATGGTGGAACGGCTCTTGCTGACGTTGCCCCTGGCGCAGTTGCCAGAAGACCTGTGCTTGGGTCGTTGCAATAAGTGCACAAATAGGCGTCGCGGGGCCAAAGGCATGACGGTCGTTGAGGGTGCGGTTAGGGCGATGGACCACTATTCCGAGCTGACCGAGACGCTATCTCGGGTTCGTAACGCGAACCTGCCCGGGGCGATTTGGGCCGGTGTTAAGGATTTCGCGGGGCGGTTTGGTTACTCCCACATCTTGGCTATCGACCTGACGCGGGTGGTCGCGGGCGCGCGCGAAGCGTTGCTTTACAGCGACGATGTGAAGGTCCTAGCCGACGTTGACAGGGAGCTGTCGGCGAGCGAGCACCCACTCATTCGCAACTGCATGGACTCGCATGCCACGTTCCTGATCTCGGATTTGCGCAAGGATCCGCAACATGCCGGGGCGCGCTGGACCGATCTGATGACCAATGTTGTGCGGCGCGGCGACGGTTTGGTGGTGCCGGTCTACAGGGATGGTCAGCCTGTCGGTGCCGCCAATTTCGGCGGCATAGAGCCGGACAAGTCGGCGTTAACGCGAGCCTTCTTACAGGTGACGGCGCACGCGGCGGTCGAGCGGACGCTTGCGCTCCGGGACGGCGCCTCGCCCGCAGTCAGCACGCTTTCCGCGCGCGAGGCGCAGTGCCTGCGGCAGGTGGCCATCGGGCGGCCTGACGCGGACATCGGGCAGCTTTTGGGGATCAGTCCGCGCACGGTCCGCTTCCATGTCGACAGCGCGAAGGCGAAACTGGGGGTGTCGACCCGCATTCAGGCCGTCGCCAAGGCGCTTCGGGAACGCATTATCGACATCTGATTTAGTGATCCTGGCGCCGCGCGCAGGCCTTGCCGCCAAGCGCTAGCCCAGAACCCGACCGATCCAGATGATGCGACCTAGTGCTTCGAGAGCGTCCGGATCGAGGTCGGGGTAGGGTTGATAGCGGGCGTTGTCGGCGCTGATCGTGAGGCGCTTGGTCGCCGGGTGCATCGTGACGCGTCGGAGCAGCAGCGTGTCGTCGAGGCGCAGGACGTAGATGCCTTCGCGGTGCAGGTTCACTTGCGCCGTGTCCACGAGGGCGCGGTCGGCGTGGCCAAGCGTCGGCTCCATCGAGTCGCCGGACATAGCAACGACGGCCAGTTGCGAGAATGGCGTCGAGGTCAGTTGTGCAAGCCAGGCGGTTGCGAAGAGTTCGAAGCCTGCGGCGTTTGCCGTGTTGCCTAGAGCGTTGCGGCCGGTGGCGGTGCGCATATCGAACAAGGGCACGCGCTCGTAGTCGGCGAGTTCCGGCATCGCTTCTCGCGGATCGGTGCGCGATTGGCGCTTAGCGCGCGCGGGTTCGCGCATGCGGCCGTCGCCCGTTTCGAGCCACAAGGGGTCTTGACCCAACGCGCGCGCGAATTTCGCCGTGTGTTTGGTGCCCTTGGCGCGGCCGGCTTCCAGTTCCATCACCGCTTGCTGGGAGACGCCGACGGCCTTGGCGAGCAGCACTTGCGTCAGGCCTAACGCCTCGCGCGCCTTCTTGATTCGTGTGCCTACGCCCGACATCGCGAAGACCTCCAATTTCGCTTCAACCTTAGCGCATTGGGCGGCGAAGCGCCGCGATTGCACGATTTTCGTCCTTTTCCCGCGGTGGGGGAAGCGAATCCTGGCGCAATCGCAAGCAAAGTGAGCGTGTGCGCTCTTGCGTGGGGGCGGCGGATGAGGCTCTCTCACGCCAGCATCAATGGTGGGGCTTGATGCCTTCGACTTGTCAAACCGATGGCGCCTTCGACTGCGCGGTTTCCAGCATCCCGTGGATCATCGGGATTCTGCTGGTGATCCTTGCCATGCTTGCGGCGGCGCGATTGGCGCTTCTGTACATGGAGCGCCGCCGGCTGGCTGATGCTGTGCCAGCGGCGCCGCGGCCGGCACCCAAAGTCGTCGCGCCGGGTAGCCCGCTGCAGCCCGCGCCCGCACCGTCCAAGCCCGCCAAGCCTCAACCGCAGAAGCCCTCGCCGCTGCAGTTGCGCGTGGCCGATGCACCGGACTTGAAGGTCACCGACTTTGCCAACGGGGTGGCGCGCGCCGATTTCGGCGAGCTCTTGACCGACACGATTTTGACCGGTGACGGGTGGAAGAAGCTCGAGTCGAAGACCGGAGCGGCCGGGATCGACGGACTCTATGTTCGCGAGGTCAAAGGCGGCGGTGGCTTCGAGGCGCTGGCCGTGGAGACGAAGGCGAACGAGGCAGCCTACGATCCGGCATCCATGTCGGACGAAGCGCTCGAACGGGCGCTGAGCGCGCTCTATGCGCAAGGGGCGTTTGGGCGTTCGCTGAACGAGTCGGTCGCGCACGAGTTGATCCGCGGTTTGCGCAACGGACCACCGTTCTTCCGCAAGGAGCTGTGGCGGCACAATCTGACGAACGGCGTCACCGCGATCACGCAATTGAATGCAGCCGGCGAACCGAAGAGCAGCACGATGCGTTCGCATGCACGGCTTGTTGCGGGGACGTATGCGGCGCTCAAGCAGTTCGATCGCGGCGCGATCTATTTGAGCGGGCGGCCGGTCGACGACGGCCGGGAGGACTAGCGGGCGTTGCTCGTGCCGATCAGGTCGAAATCGCCGCCCAGCACGGCATCGAGTTTTCCCGAGCGCCAGCCGCGCTTGCTGTCGCGCACGAGCGGGGAAGCGCCGCTTCGGTAGCGGCGAACAACCGTGTTCGAAACGGCAACCTTGTCGATTGCCGCGCGCAAAAGCCTCACGGCGGCTGCGGCAGGCAGGTCGCCGAGCGGCGCAGCCGCCACGCGCACGCGCGCAATCACGCGCGATCCTTCGTCGTCAGCCATCGTCTCGAGGACGTGCAGACCCGCCTCCTGCTCAAGCAGGCGATAGGCTCCGAAGCCGGAGATTGCGAGCAGGGGTTCGTTTCCGCCATGCTCCTCAACCTGCATGCCGCGCTTGGCAGCCCATTTGCGGTACATGGCGAGGAGCTGCGTGCGCCAGGCGCGCGCTTCTTCCGTTAGGGCGGCGCCTTCCAGCGCGGGTTCTGCGACCAGAACCGCTTCGACCGGTGCGTCGGACAAGGCATCTTCGACCCCCATCGCTGTGACAAGAACCTGCCTGGCGAACCTGCCAAGTATTTCGCTTGAAAAGCTGTCTTGGTCGGACGACTTGTCGAGCCGTTCGCGAAGGGAGACGACCGTCTTCATCGCCGCCTTCACGCGGTCCATTAGGGCAAAGCGGGCCAGAACGCCGTGGCGGTCGGTACGCGACCAGAATGCGCCTTCCGCCATCTGGTTTGCGAGCGTTGCGGCCAGTTCTTCCCACTCCGGACTTGCGAGGCGCTGTTCGAGCACGCGGTATTCGGCCTCCGCGACATGGCGCTCGGCCGGCGTGCCTTGTGGGTTGAGGACGATGTCCGCCAGCGAGCCTCCGCTTGCGGCCATCGCGGCCGGCGTGTTGTCCGCATTGGGATCGACGAACTCGACTTGGATCGCCTTTCCGTCGCTGCGCACGAACAGGAACTGGTCGCCTTGGGGAAACCTGTGCTCGACGATCGTCGCGGCGAGCGGTGCGAGCAGGTATTGGTCGATCGCGCGTTTCAGCGGGCGTGCGCCGAGTTCGGGCGAGAAGCCCTTGTCGAGCAAGAATTCGATCGCGGAGTTTTCCCACTCGACGGCCCATTCGCGATTACGCAGACCACGGCGATCGAGAACGTTGCGCAGCTCCTTCTGCAGGATGTCGCGCATCAGGTCGCGGCGCAGCGGCTGGAATACGATGACCTTGTCGAGGCGGTTCACGAATTCGGGCCGGAAGGCTTGGCCGATGGCTTGCATGATCTGCTCGGACGAGAACGTCGCCGCCTTTGCGCCGAAACCCAAGGCTGGGCTTTTGTGGGACGTGGCGCCGAGGTTCGATGTCAAGATGATGATGCAGTGGCGGAAGTCGGCGACGTTGCCCGCCGCATCGCTCAAGCGCCCATCGTCGAAGACCTGCAGGAACAGATCCCAGACGTTGCCGTGCGCTTTCTCGAACTCGTCGAGCAGCACGACGGAGAAGGGCTGTTTGCGCACGCGGTTGATGAGTGAGTCGGTTTGGTTGCCAGACGGATCTCCGACGATCTTGTTCAGCGCATCGGGCGTTTTGAATTCGCTCATGTCGAGGCGGATCAGCCGTTCGTCGGAGCCGAAGAGGTAGGCCGCGAGTGTCTTTGCAAGCTCCGTTTTTCCGGTGCCCGTGGGGCCGGCGAACAAGAAGACGCCGATCGGCTTTGAGGGGTCGGTCAAGCCGGCCTTGAGCATGGCGACACGGTCGACGACTGCGCGCACCGCTTCGGACTGGCCCATGACGCGTTGGTCGAAGTAGCGCTGAACGTCGCCGAGTTCGACCTTTTCGGCGCTGTCGAGGATCGCGAGGGGGAGGCCCGTCGCCTGGGACAACGTCGCCAAGATGTCGTGGGGCTTGATCGCTTTGGCACCTTCGGCGACGCAGCGATTGAACGTGAGCTTCAGGAGGTCGATCACGACACCGGGCAGCTGCTGCGTGCCCAGATATTGCCGCGCCAATTGCAGCGCTTGCGGGCCGGCGGCGGGGTCGAAGGTTAGCCCCGAGATTTTCGAGAGTTTGGCGAGGTAGGTGGCGACGAGTTTCTCCGTTCGCTCCTCGGTCATGGGCGCCAAAGGTGCGACCTCGAACGTGCCCTTGAGGTTCGGGCGCAGTTGCACCAGTTGGGTTACCTTTGTGGGTGTCGCTTCGCTGACAATCACGAGCCGGCCTGCGGTTACAGCGGGCAAGACCTGGTCGAGGATGCTTGCGGTTTGCCCTTGGTGTGTGCCGCTGACGGCGATCTGCAAGATGTCGGGAACGTACCAAATGGCACGCTTGTCGGCGGTGACCTCGTTCGCAAGGCGCCGCACCCGCTCTTCGAGCTGGCCGATATAGGCTTGACCCGCCTGAAGTTCGGGGCCGCCCGCTTCGAATATCGTCCAACCCTTTTTCATGAGCCGGTCGCCGAGCAGTTGAAGGAACGCGCTCTTGCCGACCTTGGGCTCGCCGCGGACAATCAGGGAGCGCGCGTGGGTTTGGGTGAGCGCAGTCTCGGCTGCAGCAAGCAATTCGCGCCATTCGTCCGGCTCGACAAGCGGTTCGTCCGACTGGGACCAGAAGCGGCCGAAGCTCTCCAGGAATGTGCGATCGAGCTTGGCTGCGCGGGCGCTGCGCAGGTCAGCGATTAGTGCGTTCGCGAACGGGTGATCAAGGCTCTTCAGGAACGCTTCGATCTCTGCGGGTTCGCTGGCGTGCGCGGCAGTGGCCGCGGGGCCGAACACTGGTTCATCGCCTGCGCTTTGAAGCTTGGTGAAGTAGGCGCGGAACAGGCCCGGGATGACCAGATTGTCCCGCCACCACTGATCGGCACTTGCGACCGGTGTGCCGGCGGGAGGCCTGGTCTTGAGCGAGCCCAAGTACTCGAGAGCGTAGTGCATGGCCCAAGGTCTCAGCCGGGCAAAGGATGAGGCGATCTCTTGTGCGGACTCGGCGCCGTCCGCGCGCTGGCTTAACGCTTGGAGTGCCGCACATGACATCGTCCAATTTGCACCCAGCGCGTACTGAGTCACGACTTCGCGCGAGACCTCGGGTTGGGCGAACAGCGATACGGCTTGCGTGAACTCGCGCCGGTCCGCGAGCTCGCGCGGATGTGCGGTGGCGTCGCCAAACGGCTCGAGCGGCACGGTTAGCCGGTGGAGCTTCGCGCTCAGCGGTTCGGGCTCGGCCGCCGATGATGGCGGTTGGTCCGATGCCGCAACAGGCTCCGTCTTGTTCGCAGGGGCTTGGACCGGGTCTTTTTGTCCGGTCACGATGCGCGCCGCAAGGTAGCCCGCGGCGAACCCAACAATCAGCCCAAGCAAAAAAGTCATGAGGCGGTTCTTGAGACTGTGACGCCCACTACGTAGCCGGCTCAAGCTTCAGGACGCGGCCGGTCTTCTCGCCGGCTGCGGCGTTGTCGGTGGTGACGTAGACGTAGCCGTCGGGGCTCACGCGAACGTCGCGGAAGCGCTCGCCAAGTTCCTTCAACAGTTCTTCTTGTCCCGCAACATTTCCCTGTGCGTCGAGATCGACGCGACGGAGATGCTTGAGGGCAAGTGCGCCGAGCAGCAGATCGCCGTTCCAAGCCGGGAACTTGTCGCCGCGGTAGATCGCGAGGCCCGACGGCGCAATCGACGGCGTCCATTGCAGTACAGGCTGTTGCATGCCTTTGCGATCCTTGAAGGGCGAGACGTAGGCGCCGGAGTAGTCCATGCCATAGGTGATGACAGGCCAGCCGTAGTTGTACTGGGCCTCGATCACGTTGAGTTCGTCGCCGCCTTGCGGCCCGTGCTCGTGTTCCCACAAGCGTCCCGTTTCGGCGTCGAAGGCGAGGCCTTGCTGGTTGCGGTGACCATAGGACCAGTTCTCTCGCCGAGCTCCGCCGATCGAGAAGGGGTTGTCTTCGGGCACGCTACCATCGTCGTTCAGACGAACGATCTTGCCGAGGTGGTTCGTTACGTCTTGCGCCTTTTCGCGGTACTCGAAGCCGTCGCCCACGGTGAGTGCAAACGTGCCATCGGCGAGGAACGCGAGGCGGCCGCCGTAGTGGTTGTTCGTGTCTTTGAGCGGAGATGCTTCGAAGATCACCTGCAGGCCTTGCAACGATGTGCCGTCGAAGCGTGCGCGGGCAACGCGCGTCGCGTTAGCTTTCGCCGTGCCGTGCGCGTAGGTCAGGTAGACGAAGTTATTCTCGGCAAATTTCGGGTGGAGCACGACGTCGAACAGGCCCGCCTGACTTCCCGTGTGGACCGGAGGAACGCCAGCGATCGGTTGCTGTTGGAGCTGACCGTTGCGGATGAGCCGGAGACGGCCTGCTCGCTCCGTCACCAGAATGGCGCCGTCGGGCAGGAACGCGAGCGCGTAGGGGTGGTCGAGGCCCTTTGCGATCTCGACGACCTTGTAGCCGGTGTTCACCACCTTGGCCGGGCCAGGTGTGGGCGGCGGGGGGCGAATCGGATCGGGCAGCACATCGGCGAGGGCCGCTTGGCCCGCCATGACCCATGCGATACCCAGCAGCCAATTTGTGCGCATCCGATTGTCTCCGGCTAAAACGATGATAGAGACATCTGACCCTATTTCAGGGCATAAGCAAAGGGTCTGAACCGGGGAGTTTGTTCCGTGATCGTCCGCTGGATCATTGCTTTTCTCGTCGCTGTTGCCGTGATGATCGTCTTGGGCTCGCTTGCGCACTCGCTGATGGTGCAGCAGGCGTGGATTGCCGCGACGGATATCGGCGATGGCGACGTGCCTGCGGCGCTGTCGCTCTCTGAGCGAGCCGACTGGATACTGCACGACCTCATCGGCATGTTGCCGCTTTTCGGCAGTCTGACGGGCGTTGCGCTGTTGATCGCGTTTCTGGCGGGCAGTCTTGTTGCTCGGTTCACCGGCCTTAGAACGGTGGTTTTCGCGGTGGCGGGTGCGGTCGCGATCTTCGTGCTGTTTACGGCGCTCAAGATGACACTTGGGACGGTCGGCGTGTTCGGTGCGCGCGGCACGATGGGACTTGGTTTGCAGATGGCGGCCGGATTGGTCGCCGGCCTCGTGTTCGCGTTCCTCAGCCGCCCTCGTGCTGCCTGATGAGTTCACCAAAGACCCCGACTGCGAAGTTCTTCCAGACGCTGAAAATCGGCGCGGTGTTCGTCGTTGTCTCGCTCGCCTGTTTCGGCCTTGCGCGTTATCTTGAAGAAGGGAAGACGTTCGACTTCGGCTCGTGGGCCGTCATCGGAATCCTCGCCGTGGCCGTCGTCGTCACGGCAGCGCTGCGCGCACTGGCTGCGAAGTTGAAGCAGAAATAGCGGGCGGCGCGACCATTTTTACCCGCAATCTTCGGTTGTTTCTGGCCTCGCGTTTCGCCGGCAATGTGGCGATGCAGGTGCAATCGGTTGCGGTCGGCTGGCAGCTTTACGACATAACGGGCGATGCGCTTGCTTTGGGGCTCGCCGGGCTTGCGCAGTTCGTGCCGATGTTTGCGCTCACGCTTTATGCGGGCGATCTCGCCGATCGCTTTGAGCGGCGGCTGCTGTTGACGGCAAGCTATGCGGTCGAGGCGATCTGCGCTGGGCTGTTCATCGCGTTGACGCTCAGCGGCGTGACGGATACCTGGCCTTACTTCGCCACGCTTGTTCTGTTCGGATCGGCGCGCGCGTTCTCGGCGCCAGCGTCGCAGTCGTTCCTGCCGCAGATTGTGTCTGCCGAGGATCTGCCGCGTGCGATCTCTGTCGGATCGACCGTGTTTCAGGTGGCCGTGATCTCGGGGCCTGCGCTCGGCGGGGCCGCGCTGATCGGCGGTCCGAGCGTTGCCTATGCGATTTGCATCGTCTTGTTTGTGCTCGGAGGTTGCTTTGTTTATGCAATCAACGCCGTTGTTCGACCGCCGACCGAAGCGACCGGCTCGCTTTACGAACGCGTCGCTGAAGGCATTGCTTATGTCCGGCGCCGGCGGGAGATTCTGGGTGCGATTTCGCTCGATCTCTTCGCGGTTCTTCTCGGCGGTGCGGTGGCGCTGCTACCCGTCTTCGCAAAGGATATTCTTCACGTCGGGCCGGCCGGGTTGGGGCTGCTGCGATCGGGGATGGCGATTGGGGCGGCGGTGATGTCCGTTTGGCTGACGATCTATCCACTCCAACGGCATGCGGGATTGAAGATGTTCGGATGCGTCGCCGTTTTCGGTCTTGCGGTGATCGTGTTCGGGCTATCGGAGAATTTCTATCTGTCGCTTGCCGCGCTTATCGTGATGGGCGCGACCGACATGGTGAGCGTCAACGTTCGACATTCGCTGACGCAGCTTGCGACGCCCGATCACATGCGGGGCCGCGTGAGTGCGGTGAGCATGCTCTTCATCGGCGCGTCGAATGAGCTTGGCGAGTTCGAGTCCGGGTTAACGGCGGCTTGGTGGGGGGCGGTCCGCGCCGTCATCGTCGGCGGCGCCGGCACGCTGGCGGTCGTGGGCCTTTGGGCGTATTGGTTCCCCGAGTTGCGCAAGATCGATAGGCTGAGCGATCTGAAGCCGGAGTAGGGGAGGCCATGGAACGCACTGCGATGTGTTGCTGCGGAAATCTACGCGTGAAGGTCAAGGGTGAGCCGTCGCGCGTTGCGGTTTGTCACTGCTTCCAATGCCAGCGGCGCTCCGGCAGCGTCTTTGCGGACAACGCGCACTTTGATCGTTCCGCAATTGTCGCGATCGAGGGCGAGGGCAAGACGTTTGCGCGCGCCACGGAGCGCGGTGGGCGCGTCACGTTTCACTTCTGTCCTCGATGCGGCTCATCGGTCTATTGGGACCTCTCGCTTGATCCGAGCATTGTGGGCATCTCCGTCGGCGCGTTCGCCGATCCGGGGTTTACCAAGCCTACACGTTCGCTCTTTGGGGTAACGCGGCATCACTGGGTTCCCCACATTGAGGAAGCCGAGGCATTTCTGGCCGACCAATACGGGCCAAAAGAGTAAGCCTCTAGCCGATCATGATCGCGGCAATGCGTTCGTTCTGCATTTCGGTCGAGCCGTCGGTGTAATTTGCAACGCGGGCCGATGCGAGGTGGCGCAGGAACGGATACTCTTCGCGCAGACCCGCCGCGCCCATCAGCTGACAAGCGTCGGAGATGCGTTGGATCGCCATATGGGTCGCGAACTTCTTGGCGTGCGCCGAGGCGAGGGCCGCGTCTTCGCCCTTGATGATGAGATCGGCGGCCTTTGCGACCAGCGTGCGCGCGGCTTCGGCGTCCGTCGCGATGTCGGCGGCCATCCAGCGCCAGCCTTGTTTTGCCGAGAGTGGTGCGCCGAATGCTTCACGCGACTTGCCGTATGAAATCGCTGTGTCGAGGCAGGCGTCGACCATGGCGACGCACATGGCGGCCACGTAGGTGCGCGCCTGATTCACGCTCGCCATGGCGCGGCGAAATGCTTGACCCGGCGGCGCAACGACTTCATCGGCGCGGACGCGATACTTGTGGAGTTTAAAGCCGCCGGCGCCGATGACGCCACCGCCGGCGAGCGCCTCGGCGTTCGAGCGTTCAAAGCCCTCGCGTGTGCCATCGACGAGGAAGCAACCTATGCCGCGCCAGCCTTGCGACGGATCCGTCTGGGCATAGGTGATGAAGACATCGCCGAAGGCCGCGTTCGTGATCCAGCCTTTTTCGCCGGTGAGGCGCCAGCCGTCGCCGTCCTTCTCGGCCCGTGTCTTGATGCCGGCGAAATCGCTGCCGGCGCCGGGTTCGCTCAACGCACTGCCGCCGAAGCGTTCACCCTTGAGCATCGCCGGTACGTAGCGCGCGGCGACGTCGTGCGGCATGGCCGTTGCGATATGCGCCGCGGCGCCAGCCGTGTTCGTGAGGCTGAAGGCGAAGTCGTAGGAGTGGCGCGAGAGTGTCTCAAGCAGTTGCAGCTTGTCGCCGAATCCGGCTTCGTGGCCGCCCCACGCCCGAGGGGCTTGGAAAGCGAGCAAGCCTACGGCCGCAGCGGCGTGGAGCGCGTCGACCTGCATGCGGCCTTCTCGCGCCCAGTGGGCAGCGTTTGGTGCGACATGCTCTTTGGCAAAGCGCGCGGCGATTTCAACAATGTTGCTCATGGTCTATAGGCCGAGTTTGGAGCGGGCGTGATCGGCGGCGGCTTTGTAGTCGGCCTTTCCGTTCGGCGCGCGGAACATCTGCGGCACGGCGAGGATGCGCTTCGGCGTCTTGTAGCCGGCGAGGTGTTCGCGAACGTGAGCACGCAAAGTGCCTTCGTCGAAGCGGGCGCCAGGCGCGAGTTCTACGACGGCGGTAACGGCATTGCCCCACTTGTCGTCCGGTACGCCGACGACGAGCGCATCTTCCACGCTGTCGTGCAGCTTTAGAGCCTCTTCCACCTCTTCCGGGTAGACCTTTTCGCCTGCCGTGTTGATGCAAGCGCTGCCGCGGCCGAGCAAGGTGATCGAGCCGTCGGTGTGCAGCAAGCAGAAATCGCCCGGGATCGACCAACGCCTACCGCCGATCGTGAAGAACGTTTTGGCGGTCTTCGCTTCGTCCTTCCAGTAGCCCACAGGGATGTTCCCGCCGCGGGCGATGAAGCCGGGCTCGTTCGAGCCGGGCTCGACGGGTTTGTGGTCCGGGGTGAACACGGCAACGTCGGCGCCGAGCGTGAATTTCGCGGTTTGCGCCTCGCCGTCCTTCGTCGTGGCGGAAAGCGCGAAGCCGACGGCCTCCGACGAGCCGAACGAGTCGAGCAGCGTCGCTTGCGGCAGGTGCGCGATCATTCCGTGTTTTACCTCGCGCGACCACATCGTGCCGGAGGAGACGATCATCGCCACCGAAGAGAGATCCCAGCGGCCATTGTTCTCGTCGAGCGCACGCAGCATGGGCTTGGCGAAGGCATCGCCGACGATGGCCATGTTCGTCGCCTTGTGTCGGGCGGCGACGTCCCACAGTTCGGTGGGGTCGAAGGTGGCGGAGTCGAGGGTCATCACGCAGCCGCCGCCCATGAGCGCGGCCATCGATGTCAGCAGGCCGGTTCCATGCATCTGGGGGCAGGCTGGGATGAAGCGCTGACCTGGCGTTGCGCGCACGATCTCGACATGTTCGGCGATCGTCGTCGGGACGACAGGCATCAGCGCGGGGTTCATCTGCGCAGCCCGCAGATCGTGTTGGCGCCACATCACGCCCTTGGGCATGCCGGTCGTGCCGCCGGTGTAGATGAAGAAGAGGTCTTCGGGCGAACGCTTTATGTCGAGGTCACCTGCGCCGTGCGCCGCGACGAACATTTCGTAGTCTTGCGCGAAGGCCGGAAGGGGTGTGTCGTCGACGTCGATCTGCAGCCAGGTTTTGACGCCCGGCAGGCGGTCGCGGATCGCTGCAACCAACGGGGCAAACTCGCTGCCGTAAACGACGATGCGGGCGTCGGAGTTGTCGAAGATGTAGTGCAGCTCTTCGGCCTTGTAGCGGTAGTTTACGTTCACGTGGACGAAGCGGCCTTTGAAGCTTGCGATCGTCGCTTCCATGTATTCGGGGCGATTGCGGATGAGGATCGCCAATTTGTCGTCGGGCTTGTGACCGGCCTCGGTCAAGCCGCGCGCCAGTGCATTGGTGCGGCCGTGGAATTCGAGCCAGCTTGTCGTCTTGCTTCCGTGGGCCAAAGCTGGCGCCCCGGCGGGCACGACCTTTGCCACGGCGTCGATGATGTCGCCGTAGTTCCACACGCCCATGGACAGTCCTCCAATTTCTTTTGTGGTGAGCCTAGCTGAAATTGTCGGCGCCACAAGCGGCTGTTAGGTTCAAGCCATGAGCAACACGTCGCCCGAACTCGGGATTATCGAAGGTTATTTCGGCAAGCCATGGAACTGGGTCGACCGGACCCATGTGATGCAGACGCTTGCCCCGCACGGCTATCGCTTCTTCATCTATGCGCCGAAGGCGGACGAGCACCTGCGTCGCCGGTGGAAGGAGCCGCACCCGCGGGAGACGCAGGATGCGCTTGCGGCCTTTGCGGCATCCTGCCGTGGCGCGGGAGTGCGTTTTGGCGTGGGGTTGAGTCCGTTCGAGGTCTATCGGCACTTCGATGACGAGGCCCGCGCGACGTTGCGCACGCGGCTTGCCGCGCTGGAGTCGGTGGGGCTCGACGACCTTGCGATCCTGTTCGACGACATGCGCGGCGACATTCCCGATCTGGCGCAACGCCAGGCCGCCATCATCGGGTTCGTGGCAGGGTGCACAAAGGCTTCGCGGCTGATCATGTGCCCGTCCTATTACACGGACGAAATCGTTCTCGACCGCGTGTTCGGTGCGCGGCCGGAAAACTATCTCGAAGACTTGGGTCGTCTGTTGGATCCGAAGGTGGAGGTTTTTTGGACGGGCGAGGAGGTGTGCGCGCGCGCGTTCTCGCCGGGGCATTTGCAGGATGTGGCGGGGCGGCTCAGGCGCAAGCCGTTTCTTTGGGACAATTATCCCGTCAATGACGGGCCGCGGATGTCGCAGTTTCTGCATGTGCGCGGGTTCACCGGACGGCCGGCATCGATGGCGGCGCATGTGTCGGCGCATGCGGTCAATCCGGCGCTGCAGCCGCACTTGAGTTTGATACCGGCGCTGACGCTCATCGACAGCTACACGCAGGGTGACCGGTATTGCTACATGGGCTCGTTTCGCAGCGCCGCGCGTTTGGTGATGGGCGACGAGGGCGCTCGGCTGATCGAGAACGACTTGCTTTCGCTGCAGGATGCTGGGCTTGCGAATCTGGGCGAGCGTGTCCAACGGCTACGGGCGAAGTACGCGGCGCAAGCCCATCCGGCGGCGAAAGAGGTGGTCGCTTGGCTTGATGGCAAGTACGCCATTACCAGTGCGGAGATGCTGACGAGTTAGCGGCGAAATTCGAACCGCGCGATTGCGGACGCGAACAGCATCAACAGCGTCACTGCAATGATGTGCGTGCCAAAGTCGACGGGATTCGTGCCGTGCGCGTGGACGAACTGCAGCAGCGTTGCAGCTAGTAGCGCCGCACCAAGTGTCGCCATCGCCATCACCCGGACCGCGTCGACCGCGAGGTGGCGGCGGAGGAAGACGTAGGTTGCCGCGGCTGCCGGCACTCCGACCGTTATGATGAAGATGAAGCAGTTGCTACTCGCGAACATCGAGGTCGGCACGTATCCCAGTTCGCCGACCTGCCGGTAGCACTCGAGGCCGCCGCCGACCAGCCACAGGATGATGCCCGGCAAGGGGAGATGGGCCCATGCTTGCGGACGGCCAGGGACCGACAGCATCACGGCGGCGACGATCGCGCCTATTCCCGCGGTTAGGGCTCCGACCAGCTCCAGCGCGAAGAGCGTGTTTGAAAGCTGCGCGATTGTTTCGCTCACGTGGCCGCCAAAGGCGGCGTAGGCAGCCATCGCGGCGATGATGGCGGTGAGCAACGCCGTCGCGCGTAGCGCCGGCGACGCAAGGGGCTTTACGGGCTTTGCATCGCGGGAAAGTTCGTCGATGAGCTTCTCGGTGTCACGCATCGCCGCCACCCTTTAGCGTCGATTTAAGCGTCAGCATCGCGCGATGCAGCAGCGATTTCAGCGCAGGCACGGACTGTCCGCTGCGTTCGGACGCTTGTGCGAGCGAGAGTTCTTCGATCTTGAGCATGCGCACGGCCGCGCGCTGACTGGCGGGCAGAGATGCGAGCGCGGCGGCGACCTCGGCTTGGGTCTCGTGCCGCGCGTCGGCGCCCGCAGCGGCGTCGGGGATGTCCGTCAGCTGCGCGGGGGCTTCTGTTTCGACAGCGGCGCGGCGTTGCCGTGCACGCAGCGCGTCTATGGCGCGGGCCTTGGCGATCGCCGCGACCCATGGTTCGACTGGGCGGCCGGGTTCGTAGGTGTGGCGCACGCGATGGAGGCTGAGCAGTGTCTCTTGGATGATGTCTTCGACCGCGCCCGCGTCGCGGTGGTACCGGCGCGCGATGACGCGTGCGAACACCGCCGCTTCTTTCAGGAACGCGGCGTAGGCTTGCCGATCACCGGACTGTGCCGCAGCGAGCAAGCGTTGCCAGCGGGCAGATGGCGTTTCGTTCACGTCATCGGCTTGCACGAGCGCCCAAATTCCCCTGAAGATAGCCGCGATCATCACGAAAGCCGACGCTTCGTCAATGGAGCTTGCTTTGAAGTGTGCCGAAGCCGGCGCCGTCGTCCGCATACGAGGATATTCGCTGAAGACACTTGGTTTGTTGCGCGGGATCACGTGTCTGTGACACGGCGAAACTTTTGGGCGGGGGCGGGCGAACTGCTCTTCGAGACCAAAGCCAAGGGAGCCTTTCTCATGAATTCTGCTGTTTCACGCCTTCTTGCCGTCTTCGCGCTTTGCGGGGCGCTGTTCTCGGCCTCGGCCGCGTCTGCCCGGGAAGCCGAGGTCTATACGGGCACCTTCTCGTCGTTGGCTGTCGGAGGGTTCGACACGGTTGCCTATTTCAAGGCGGGTCGTCCGGTTGCCGGTAACGATCAGTTCTCGACCCAGTATAAAGGGGTCATCTGGCGGTTTGCGTCGAAGGAGAACTTGGACGCGTTTGTCGCGAACCCGATAGCGTACGCGCCGCAGTACGGCGGCTATTGTGCGTGGGCCGTGGCGCAGGGCTACACCGCGTCCGGCGATCCGCAGTTTTGGAAGATCGTGGGCGGCAAGCTCTATCTGAACTACGACCGCTCCGTGCAGGCAAAGTGGGAGAAAGATATCCCGGGCTTCATCGCTAAAGGCGACCGGAACTGGCCTGGCGTGCTGAACTGAACGCGCCGTCTATCGACACAATACCTTCCTTTTGCGGGCCTTGAGAGCGATTTTGGGGCTCGCAACATACGAGAGCTGCCATGGCCAAAGACCTCTTCGACCTCGATGTGACGACGAACCGGGCGTATACGCTTGGGGCTTACAACGTGTTTGCGGCCGATTGGATCGGCTATGGGCCGCGTGTGCGGTCTGTGTTCACGGCTGCGGATGCCGATGCGGACTGCGCGCTGGTCAATGCCAATGCGGCGGCGGTGCATATGGCGCTCGAAGCCGCGCCCAGTTTCAAGAAGGCGCGCGGGTATCTGCGGCGGGCACGGAAGGTTTCGGGACGCGCGACCAAGCGCGAGCAGGCGTTTGTTTCGGCGGTGGCCGATTGGTGGCGCGGCAACGCCCCCGGGGCGTTGAAGCGTTTGCGCGGGATCGTGGCCGAGTATCCGGCGGACATCGTGGCCGCCAAATGGGCGCAGTATCTGGCGTTCAACATGGGCGACGCGCGCACGATGCTGGACGTGGCGAAAGCCATTTTGCCCACCCATGCGGAGACCGCGGCGGCGTGGAGCATGCTGGCCTTCGCGCACGAGCAGAACGATGCGATCGGCGTCGCCGAGGAGGCGGCCTATCGCGCACTTGAACTCAATCCGAAAGACCCTTGGGCGCAGCATGCGATTGCGCATGTTCTGGAGACGCGTGGGCAAGTCGATGCCGGCGTACAGTTCTTGACCAAGCACGCACCGGGTTGGTCCGACCGCAGCATCTTCGTGCGGGAACACAATTACTGGCACCTGATGCTGTTTCATCTGGAGCGCGAGGAGACGCAGCGTGCGTTGGAGATCTTCGACAAGCACCTGTGGGGCGAGTGGCGCGAGTTCGCGCAGGAGCAGATCGGTGCGATATCCGCGCTGTGGCGGTTGGAGATGCGCGGTGCGGATGTCGGACGCCGCTGGGAGCCCGTGGTGGGCAAGGTGATCGAGCGCTGGCACGAGCATATTCTGCCGTTCAACGATCTGCATTTCGTCTATGCACTTGCGCGCGGGGGGCGCGTGCGCGAGGCGTATGAGTTTCTGGCGTCGATGATGCGGCATGGTGCGCAGGACACGAGCGGCGTTTGGGAGTCGGTTGCGATCCCGTGCGCAACCGGCCTCATCGCCTATGCCGGCAAGCGCTACGGCGAGGCGGCGGAGGCGATCGGACCGGCGCTTGCGCGGCTGCATCTTGTCGGCGGCAGCCATGCTCAGCGCGACGTGTTCGTGCAGACGTGGATCGATGCGAGCTTGCGCGCGGGCCGCCACTCGGCGGTGGCGCACGTGCTCGACACGCGGGCGCGCGCCAGACCCAAGGAGGCTCGACACCTGATGCAATTGGTTGCTAGGGCGGCTTGATGGAAGCCATCTACTGGGTCTTGACCTGGGCGTGCCACAGGAAGTGCCGCCATTGCTATGATGATCGGTTCCGACCTTACGTGCGCGACGCGTTGAAGCGCGTCGTAAGGGAGGGGCAGCGTTCCTATCGGGCGATCCTGAACAATCTTCCGGACGATATGAGCTTTCTCGACCGCAAGACGGGCGCGCGCAGGCGCAGTCTGCTGGTGCTTGCGGGCGGCGAGCTCTTGATCGACGGCGTGCGGGAGGCGTTGTTCTATCCTGCGCTTGAGGCGATCAAGGAGCGTTGGGGTGCCCGCGCGCCGTATGTTTCCGTGCAGACAACAGGCGATGTGCTGACGCCGGACCGGATCGAGGCGATGCTTTCGCGGGGCGTGCGCACCATCGCGGTCGCTTCGATCGACGATTATCACGTGGGTCTTGAGGGCGAGAAGAAATTCGCCTTCATGGAGGAGATTCGCGCGATGATGGCGCCGTTCGCGGCGACGGAGATTGATCTTGGCGGTGCGCGCGACGAGCGGCTGAAAGCGAAGTCGCCGGCGGCGCGTCGCGATGCGATGGGCGAGGGGCCGTTCTTCCTGTTCTTCGGGGCGCAGCCGGAGCTTTGGATCGGCGAGCTGTGGCCGCGCGGACGGGCGTGGGCGAACGGGCTTTCGAATGCGACCTATGAGACGAACTTTTGCGCGCGCTGGAGCGGCGGCAAGAACTTCATGAACTACGGCGAGGCGGGGTCGGAGGTTGCGATCGAACCGGACGGGTCGGTCTATCCGTGCTGCCTGAAGACGAAGGCGCCCCTGGGCAACCTGACCGAAGAGCGGTTGACCGATATCCTCGACAGCTTGAAGGGCCATCCAGCGTTCGAAGCGATCAATGCGGGCGATCCGGAAGCCATGGGGCTTGCCGCCGGCTGGTCGCGCGAGATCTACCGTGAGGCGTCAACGCAAACCGACCCCAAAGGCCGAACGGTCAGCAATGTGTGTCTGGGTTGCGACGCGTTCTTCGAGAAGCACCTGAAAGGCGAGATCGAACGATTGCGCACGGCGCGCTTGGCCCGTCGGCGCGCCTGAGCGGTTGGCGGCGCGCGTGGCGGGGTGCTAGCGTCCGGGTCTATGACGCGGGATATGTGGAAACCGATTGCACTCTATGCGCTCGCCTTGGCGGTGGGGGCGTTTGTGCTGCAGTGGCTGCAGTATCAGTATGTGGCGCGGATGTTTGCGCCGGAGATTTACATCGCGCTGATCGCGCTGGCGTTCACGGGGCTTGGGATTTGGGCGGGGTACCGGTTGACCCCGAAGACCACCGCGGCGCCGTTCGAGCGGAATGAGGCTGGCATCAAGGCGCTGGGGCTGACCGAGCGGGAGCTGACCATGCTGGAGCGCCTGGCTGCGGGGGACGCGAATAAGGAGATTGCGCGGGCGCTCGACATTTCCCCCAACACGGTCAAGACGCACATCGCGAACCTTTTCCAGAAGCTCGAGGTGCAGCGGCGGACGCAGGCGATCCAAAAGGCGCGGGAGTTGCGGCTCATTCCCTGAACTCACCCTTCTGGGTGATTGGCAACGTCCCACTTTTTCCCGCCAATTCGGGTGGCTTTCAACAAAGAGGTGTAGAGGCATGGAACGCGTGACCGGGTTTGGCGGATTCTTCTTCAAGGCGAAGGACCCGAAGGCGCTCGCCAAATGGTACGACGAGAACTTGGGCGTCACGTCGACGCCCGGGAACTACAACGACCCGCCGTGGCGGCAGGAGGCGGGCACGACGGTGTTCGAGCCGTTCAAGTGGGACACGACCTATTTCGGCCGGCCCGAGCAGATGTGGATGATCAACTTTCGCGTCCGCAGCATGGAGAAGATGGTGGCGCAGCTCCGCGCGCGAGGGATCGCCGTCGAGGTCGATTCTGAGGTCTATCCGAACGGGCTGTTCGCTAAGGTCGTGGACCCGGAGGGCAATCCCATTCAGCTGTGGGAAGAGAAGGAATAGGCCTCGCCCGACCGGCCGATTTCCGCCAAATCACCCTTTCGGGCGATACATTTTCCGCGCATCGGCCGGTAACTCAGACAGCCTCGACAACGCCCATCGGAGGCAACGACTCGCATGACCAACATCATTTTCCTGTTCGGCACGTTGGCCGGGCTCATCATTATAGGCGTCACGCTCGCCATGATCGCCGCCTCGGGCGGGCAGATGGAAATGAGCGAACATTCCCATCTCGTCGGCTACTCGATCATGATCGTGGCGCTGACCATGATCTTC
>CAYXQB010000003.1:0-34296 GCA_964466435.1 uncultured Flavobacteriaceae bacterium
ACCAGTTGACGCGCGAGCTCCTCCGTGCCCTTGCCGCCGTCGCTCCAATGCGTACACAGAACGGCCTCCACGCCCTCGGCCCGCGCCGCCTGGCGGATCGCCTCGATCTCGCCGTCCGTGTCGGTGTCGAACCGGTTGATCGCGACGATCGCGGGCACGCCGAACGACATCACGTTCTTGATGTGGCGGGTGAGGTTCGCGCAGCCCCTGGCGACGGCGGCGACGTTTTCGGCGCCAAGGCTCTCCTTCGCAACCCCGCCATGCATCTTGAGCGCACGAACGGTCGCGACGATGACGGCGGCGGCGGGCGACAAGCCCGCCTTGCGGCACTTGATGTTGAAGAACTTTTCCGCGCCCAAATCCGCGCCGAAGCCGGCCTCGGTCACCACGTAGTCGGCGAGCTTCAATGCCGTCGTCGTCGCGAGCACCGAGTTGCACCCGTGCGCGATGTTGCCGAACGGCCCGCCATGCACGAACACCGGGTTGTTCTCGAGCGTCTGCACGAGGTTGGGCATCAACGCGTCTTTGAGCAGCACGGTCATCGCGCCGTGAGCATTTAAGTCACGCGCGCAAACATCCTTGCGGTCGCGCGTGTGCGCCACGACGATGTTGCCGAGCCGTCGCTCCAGATCCTTCAGATCGCGCGCCAAACAGAAGATCGCCATCACTTCGGACGCAACCGTGATGTCGAACCCGTCCTCGCGCGGAAACCCGTTCGCGACGCCGCCCAGCGAGATCACCATCTCGCGCAGCGCCCGGTCGTTCATGTCAACGACACGCCGCCAAAACACGCGGCGCGGATCGATGCCTAAGCCATTGCCCCAATAGATGTGATTGTCGATCAACGCCGACAGCAGATTGTTCGCCGTGGTGATCGCGTGAAAGTCGCCGGTGAAGTGAAGGTTGATGTCCTCCATCGGAACGACCTGCGCATGGCCCCCGCCGGCCGCGCCGCCCTTCATCCCGAAGCAGGGCCCGAGCGACGGTTCACGAATGCACCCCATCGCCCGCTTGCCGATCGTCGCAAAGCCGTCGACGAGGCCGACGGTGGTCGTCGTCTTGCCTTCCCCCGCAGCCGTCGGGTTGATCGCGGTGACGAGGATCAGCTTGCCGTCCGGCTTGGCCGAGAGCCCCTCGATAAAGTCGAACGAAACCTTCGCCTTCGTGCGCCCATAGAGCAGCAGCTCGTCCGCTGGAATGCCGAGGCGCGCGCCGATCTCCGTGATCGCCTTCATCCGCGCGGAGCGTGCAATGTCGATATCGCTTAGGCCCATACGTCCTCTCAGAGTTTTGCGCGCGGCGTGTCAGAAAGAGCACCACGAAGATCACGAAGGATGCGCGAAGGCCACGAAGGTGCCGGGGCAGTTCGGAAGCTGCCGCAAACCACATCGCAAATGGCGCTTCGCGCCGAACAACGCCCTAGTTTTCCTTGGCGCGAAGCGCCCGTTCAAACGATGATTGCGCAACAGCCCCATCAGTCCACAAGCATCTTCGCGGCCTTCGCGCATCCTTCGTGATCTTAGTGGTGCTCTTTCTCACCCACCCGCATCGCCAAGGCCCGCGGAAATCCACAACATCCGCGCCCGCAGCCCGCAAATCCCGCCCCCCACACGCCCCCCGTGCTTGACCCGCGCCCGCGCGCGTCCGCACCGTCCTGCCCAACCCGCCACACACGCGAATCGATGAAACACCTCCGCATCGCCGGCAAGCGCGTCCAGACGATGGAGCTCTACCTCTATCTGCTGTCTGCGGTGGTCACCGCCATGGCGTTCGTGGCGGCGGTGTACCTGCGCGCGGGCCTCACCCCTCTGCTGTTCGCCGCACCCTACGAGCCCACGGTCGCCGATGGCGTGCTGATGATTTTGGGGGCCATGCTCCCGAAAATGCTGATGCGCGTGTACGAGCAGAAGACCGCGGCCTCCCGGGCGATGCACCTGCAGCTGCACGTTACGGCGGCGACGCTGTTCTTCTTCGGCATGATCTTCCTGTTCTATTTCCAGCCGGGCACGCGTATCCCGATTTCGATCGTGCTGATTTTCATCGCCGTGGATTTGATCGCGGCCGTCATCCTGATGCCCGCGCACTATTTCCTCGCCAAAGCCGCGGCCCAGCAGCGCACGATCGCCGTGATGGCCGACGACGCGACGTTCGAGAGCCTGGCGCACCATCGCCTCGCGCAGACGACGCACCAGGCGACGTTCACGCGCCTCACCCGCGAAGAACTCATCGCCGCGCTCGGCCAGACGCCAGGCGAGGGGAACGGCGAAGACCAACCCCAAGACCCGCCTCTCCAACCGCCCGCGCCCGCGAAGACCCCGTTCGAGCAACTGGTCCTCGACCGGGATTCCAGCGCTCACGTCCCCGACTGGACGCTGCTGCTCGCCGCAAGAGACGCCGGCGTCGTCATCCAAACGCCCGAAGCCTTCCTCGAAAGCGAATTCGGCGAAGCGCTGACCGACGAAAGCGCCGCCTACGACATCATCATGGCCTCGTCCTCGAACTGGAACCAGCTGCGCATCGCGGTGAAGCGCCTGTTCGACTGGTTCGTGGCGTCGGCGCTTCTGCTTGCGACGCTGCCGCTCGCGCTCTTGACCGGCTTCGCGATCTGGCTCGAAGATCGCGGGCCGGTCTTCTTCGAGCAGCTGCGCGTCGGCATGAACGGCCGCGCGTTTAGAATTCTAAAGTTCCGCTCGATGGTGATCGACGCCGAGAAGCTGGGCGCGAGTTCCACCGAAATCGGCGACCCGCGCGTGACGGTGGTCGGTCGCTTCATCCGCCGCACCCGCCTCGACGAAATCCCCCAGCTGATCAACGTCCTCAAAGGCGAAATGAGCATGGTGGGCCCAAGGCCCCAAACGCCGCAAAACGTGATCGCCTGGAGCCAAGGCACGCCGCTCTACCAGCTGCGCCACCTGGTCAAACCGGGCGTCACCGGCTGGGCCCAAGTGCGCTTCGCCTACGTGGCAACACCGGAAGACGCGCGCATCAAGCTGGCCTACGACCTCTACTACGTGAAGAACTACTCGCTGATCTTGGACATGCTCGTGCTGCTGATGACGCCGCGGATACTGCTCGCGGGGTTGGGGGGGCGATGAGTCGATCAGTGACAAGATCAGAAGACACCATCCGCAAGGGTAGGAGCGTCCTTTTTCTGATAGGGAAGGCATCGGCGAAACTGCTCGTTGGCGGTGCGACAGCTGCGCTACTTAGCCTCATTTCGTTTGCGCTTACAGCGCGCGCGCTCGGCCCACACGATTTCGGCCTCCTCTTGATCGCTGTCGCTTACACGCAAACGGTCGGTCGCTTGGTGGGGTTCCAGTCATGGCCGGTGATAATTCGTTTCGGGCCACAATTGGACGATGGGGCCAACCCCGGCGCAGAATCGTTTTTCGCGTTCGTTCGATTTGGATTTCTGTTGGACATATGCGGAGCGTTGGCCGCTGCATCCGCCGTGGTACTCGTCGCCTTTACGGTTTCAGACCTTTGGCCGGGTACAGCTCTGCCACCATGGATAGTGGCCATGTTTGCCGCGTCGGTGCTGTGCCGGGTCAACGGAACCGCTTTGGGAATAATGAGGCTCTCCGATGGCTTCGGCGCGCTTGCGCTGCAGACCGTGATTGTTGCAGCGCTCAAATTATTGCTTGTCGGCTTTGCGTACATCAGCGGTGCGTCGATTATCAGCTTTGCCGCGATCTGGGCGATCTGCGTGGCGATTGAGTATCTTGCAGTGGTTGCGCAAGCCTATATTCGGCTGCGAAGCAACGGGTTCGAGATGCTTGGATCGGCCAAATTGCCGCGAGAGCTAAACCTGCAAGAAGTTTGGCGACTGCATGCGAGTGCCAATCTCTGGAATGGTGCGCAGAGCTTGCGCGAACTCGATTCGTTGGTTGTCGCGGCGGCACTATCGCCCGCCGCGCTCGCAGTGTATCGGGCAGGCCGAGACATCAGCCTCAAACTAAACCGGCTCCTAGATCCAATAGTGGTTGTTGCGTATCCTTACTTCGCTCGAGCGCGGGTTGAAAATGATGGTGTCGGTGCTAAGCGCCTGTTCTGGGGAACGACGCTAACCGCGGCTGGCGCAGGGATCGTTGCAGTTTTGGCATATCTGATCTGCGGGCGATTTGGCATTGAGTTACTATTCGGATCAGAGTTTTCTGGTGTGTACGAGCCGGGACTGATCTTCATGCTGGCATTCGTATTCACCGCATTTGGACGGGCTGCAATACCGGCGGCGATGGCTTCCGACAACGCACACAAGGGATTACTCGTAACAGTGGTGGCCGTACCACCATTCCTGATAGCAGCACATCTGCTAAGTGTTGAGGCTGGGGTAACGGGCGCTGCAACAGCGTTCCTCGCTTACTCAGCGTTCACGTCACTTCTAACAGTCGCACTCATCGCGAGGCACGAGCAGGCTCTCTGATGGATACGACGTCATTCGCCCTCATTGCGTTGCATTGGCTCCTCGCTTTAGGCGGCCTTTTCTATTGTTACTTGCGGTCGCGCCCGATTGACTTCTGTTCAATTGGGTTGCTGGGCGCCGCGCTCTATACAAGTGCGGGCTTCATAGGAGTTGTGAATGTGCCTCTGGGGCCGGGGGGCACAATAATCGTTGTGCCGCTGTTGCCAGAAACGCAAGCGATACTCTCTTGCGTATTAGCGACTCCGACCGTTGCCGCGATCCTTCTCGATGCCATCTCGATCCGCACTAGACGGCCAATAGATATTTTCGATACAGGAGCCCTGACCGCGCTCACTTGGCTGACTCTGATCTTTGCGGCGGCCACAGTCGCAACAACCGGTCTTGATCTATTCATGGTGTCGAAGATCGACATGATGAAGTCGCTTCCGGTTTACTCCCAGCTTTGGGTCGCGTGCTCTACGCTGCTGCTGCCCATCGCTTGGTCGCACGGCAACCGCCAAATCACGCTGTTTGCGGTGATCAATATGTTGCTGATCCTGTTAATTGGCTTCCGTTCGCCGATTGTCATTGCGTGTATAGCGATCTTTGCGCTGACGTTTCACCGAGATTCACATGTTCGCTTCTTCAAGACGCGGTGGCCTCAAGCACTACTATTGCTATTTGGCATTCACCTGGTCGCCCAATTCGAAGGTATCCGAGCAGACATCCTCACGGGCAACGTATCCAACTTGATACACCGCCTATACGCCCTTGATAGCACAGCAGACCTGATCGCAAACTCAGAGTTCCAGGGTCAAGCAGGCATTCTAAACACAGTCGTGTACTACGATTACCGAATCCAGGAACCTTACCTATTGGACGGCATCATCAAGCAGGTCACGTTCGCGTCCGTTGCGGACGAGGGAAAGACTCGAAGCTACAATGATTTTTTTCAAACCGACCTTTTCCCGGATCTGAGCTGGGGCTATGCGAGTTTCTTCTTTGCAGAGGCGTGGAGTAACGCTGGTTGGTTTGGCGTCGTGATGTACATCTTGATCTACATCATCTTGCTGATGACATTTAGCTATGCGCTTCGGCTGAGGAACGTGCATTGGCGCGCGGGGCTCGCCGTTATGGGCACATTTGCGTGCTTCTATCTCCACCGAAACAGCATGATCACGCTACTGTCGATGGAAAGGCGCTCTGCAGTACTCATGCTCGTCGCTGCGTTGGGTGGAATGATCTTGTTTAGGTCTCGCCCCGTACTGTCGCGGTTAGCGATACGGGAATAGGCGGCATCGTGGCAGACCTGCTGCATGTAATAACGGGGTTAGACAGGGGCGGCGCTGAGCTCCAATTGCTTAGGACAGTACGCAGCCTGCGACGCGATGGGCGCCAGCTTGTCGTATCGTTGCGACCAGCGGGCGCTGTGGCCAGTGAGCTCGAAGATCTTGGCTGTCGGGTTGTGTGCGCCGATATCGGTTCAGGGCCGCTCGCGGCATTCACTGGCACGGCCGCAGCGCTCCGAGCGGTTTCACAGCAAAGGTATGACATAGTATTGGGGTGGCTTTATCACGGCATGACTGCAGCATACGTACTGAGGCGACTAAGTTTCAGAACAAAGCCACTCATCTGGATGGTACGAAGCTCGCTTGCAGCCCTCGACGGAATGAGCTCTCTATCGCGGGCCAACGTCAAATTGGCGCGCGCTCTCTCAGACAATCCCGAGGCGATCGTCTACAATTCAGCGCGTGCGGCGGCGGAGCATGAAGCGTTCGGCTTCGCGAGTGCGCGCGCAGAAGTAATTCACAACGGTATCGATGCAGAACGGTTCAGCTTCACCGAAGAAGCGCGCCGGCGAGCAAGGCAAGCCTTAGGCATAAACCCCGAGGACGTCCTAGTGGGCTTCGTTGCGCGATATCACCCAGTGAAGGATCACCGAACATTCTTCGATGCCGCAAAAATCATCGGTGAGCGGCATGCGCAGGTTCGTTTTGCACTATTTGGCAAAGGGATAAGCCGTGAAAACACGGAGCTCGTGAATTTGGTCACGGGTGCGAACTTGGCCGATCGGTGCATTTTGGCGGGAGAACGGGCAGACGTGCCAGACTTGCTCCCAGGCTTCGACGTGGCAGTAAACTCCTCGTTGAGTGAGGGTTTCAGCAATACAGTGGCCGAAGCAATGATGTCCCAAGTTCCATGCGTCGCCACTGATGTTGGAGACAGCGCTGTCATAGTTGGAGAGTTTGGGCGTGTCGTAAGTCCATCGGCGCCGTTCGAACTTGCAGCCAATCTCGGTGACCTCATTTCTCTCCCGGCCGAAGCGCGCCGTCTATTGGGGGAGAACGCGAGACGCCACGCCGAGGCACACTTCTCCACTGCGACTGCTGATACGAAACTTCGAAACTTACTTGAGCGCGTTGCCGCGCCATCGCGTTCGTAGCATTGAAGCCCTATCCGCCGCTGCTGCTATGCTCCCAACAGCGATACCAGCGATGCTTTCCATCACTGGCAAGCCATTGAGAGCTAGCCCCATTCTTTGGCGTCCGTGCATGGTGTAGCGAACCAGATTGCCGATATATCGAATCTTCAAGCGAGTTGGCATGCCGGGGAAGTCATCAAGAACGTCGCGATAATGTGCTGCGGTTGATCTCGCGCTCGCCATGCGAATTCTAGTGAGCGAGCGAGTCAAGCCGTCAGGGAGGTACTGCATAGTGCACCAAACCTCATTGACGAAGCGGGTGCGATACGATTTGGCCAAGTGGAGCCACAGAGAGGAAGTTGGGACGCGCATTTCGTCATCGAAAACCTTGAATCGATAAGACCCAACCATGGAGCGCAACACAGCTTCGCGTTTGTCTCCGCGTACGCCATTCACAACTCTCATTTCGAAAAAGTCGCTATCGACGACATCTGCAGGGAAACGGTCACCAAGGATGCTGCCGTCTTCACTCGCGGCGAGGCCGCATACACCGCAGAACAGAGTTCGTTCATCGGCCGGGATGCTCTGCCAGGTCTCTCGCATCCGATTCAACGCGCCTGGGACCAGATAGTCGTCATCACCGAGAACTACGATGAAGTGACCGGTCGCCTCATCGAGTGCGCGGTTAAGTGCGCGCGCTCGCCCTCCGCGTGATTGATCCACATGCCTCACTCGAAACGAGGCTTGGGACGAAAGTTCCGAAATTGCCTTTGATGTGTCGTCGGACGACCCGTCGTTCACGATGACAAGCTCAAAGAGCTGCGAGTTCTGCTTCGATAGTTCAGCAAAAAATCGAGGCAGCATACCTGCCCGGTTAAACGTCGGCACACATAGCGAAAACATTGCGCCCGGACTGTTCATGACGCGAGCGCGAGCGACTCATCGAGCTCGATTTCGACGATCGGAACAAGCGCGTTCAGCGTAGCCCACGCGACGCTACGCGCCCCGAACATCTCGCTCGCGCGTTGACGGCTGCTGCGGCCCATCTCGCCTAATGCATCGGGCTCTTCGATTGTGGAGCTCATCGCGCGCGCCAGGTCGCTGCTTGATCGCGCGTCCACAAGTATCCCATTCTCCCCGTCCACCACCGTCTCGCGGCACCCCGGCACATCCGTCGTGATCACCGGCCGGCCCATCGCCATCGCCTCCAGCACGGTGCGCGGCGTGCCTTCGCGATAGGACGGCAGCACGAACACATGGCACCCCGCGATATACGGGCGCACGTCGTCGGTCGCGCCGCCATAGTCGATCACGCCCTCGCGCACCCAGGCATCCACTTCGGCAGGCTTCACCGCGGCAGGGTTCGGGTCGAACGGTCCCAGCAGCCAGAACCGCGCCGCCGGGTGTTCGCGCTTCACCTGCCGCGCCGCCTCGACATACTCGTACACGCCCTTGTCGCGCAGCAGCCGCGCAGTCATCAAAAACGTCATCGGCCCGTCGGGCATTGGCGCGGGGCGGTAGTGGTCGAGGTCCACGCCCGATCCGTTAACAAGGCCCACCTGCTGGCCCGCCCCCGTCAGCTTCAGGCGCGCGAACACGTCGCGGTCGTCGCCGTTTTGAAAGATCACCGTGTCGGCAAAGCGGAGCGCAAAGCCATAGGCCGCGCGCGCCGCCGCATGCACGGCGCCGCGCTTCATGCGCGCCGCCCACGCCTCGCCCGGGTTCTCCGTGAACGCATAGCCGAGGCCGGAGATCATCGCCGTCCGCCGTGCAACGCCGGTGAGCTTGGCCGCAATCAGCCCATAGATCACCGGCTTGATCGTGTAGGCGAACAAGAGCTCGGGCTTGACCGTGCGCATCAACGCCACGAGCCGCGCCAACGTGCGCCCGTCGGTAAAGGGGTTCAGCCCGGCACGCGCCATCGGCACGTCGTGGTAGAGAACGCCGCGCGCCTGAAACCACGCGTCGGCCTTCGCGTCGTTTCCGCTCGCCGCCGCGCTGACGCGGTGGCCCGCCGCCAGCATCGCCTCGATCAAAGGCCCGCGAAAGTTGACGAGCGATTTCGGGTCGTTGCCCAGAATCAAAATATGCATGCGGCTAAGTGTTAATGCGCCGTCTGAAGACGTCACGCACGCGCTGAGTGTTCGCCCCATCGCGCGCGCGCAAGACGCGTGGTTTCGATCACATAGCTGTGCATTACGCAGCTTGCCCGTTGCGCACGTCGTGCGTCTGTCGTTTAAGGCAAGCACAAAACGCCAAGAACGAAGGCCAGGGAATCTCTTAGGCGCCCGCTGCACAAGACAGCGGGCGCATTTTTTTTGCCCCAAGGCCGCACGCCGTCTTGGCCGCGACGGGCCGTTGTGCCCTCTACCGCGGAGCTGCCTCTTGATCGCTCAGTCCATCGTCACCTGGCCGAGCGGGCCTCACGCGGCGTGCTTGGGCGCGGCCGTGGCGCGGTCGTGGAACACCTGAACGATCCGGGCAAGCTCGTCCCAATCCGTCAGTTCAAGCTCGATGATGCCGCCGGTTTTCAAACCCCGCTCCCAAGCGATGACCTTCATCATCCAGCGTTTGAAGAAGTCGTACTCCGCAAAGCGGAAGGCGCCGGCAATGTGGTGAACCTCGCCGCCGGTCCAGCCTGTTTCCTTCCCGAACGCGTCCGCGCAAGCGGCAATGCTCTTCAGGTCGTCCGCATCCTTGCCCGCCGCCGCCAGCGAAACCGAGAGAAACGCCGTCGGCAACTTGTTGAGTGCCTCATGATGCTTGCGCGCGAAATGGATCAGCGGTGTCTGATAGACGCCCGCGTGAAGCGATCCCGCCAGGATCGCCGCATCGTAGTCCTGCGGCAGCAGATCCCACGGCACGTCCGCGGCATCGATCATGGCCACGATCGCGCCCCGGTCCTTCAGCTTCGTGGTGACAAAGTCGGCGATCTTGCGCGTTTGTCCTTCGGTCGTTCCGTAGAGCACCAAAATTCTCATGGCCGTCGTCCCGAATGACCGAGGTCGAATTGCGCTATGGCTGACCGGCATCGCCGGCGTCGCGAACCATATCGCTCATCAGTTCGCCGCAACGCCGCCACTCTTGCATGTAAGCGCGCGTCGTGCCCTCGAACCACTTCTGCTGGGCCGCGAACAGATCGGGCAGCGTCTTGCATGCGCCGAACGCCTCGGCGGCCTTCACGTTGTCCTCCAGGCGCTCGTTGAAGAACCGGAGTCCTTCCTTCTGCAACGTGGCGAAGCTGCGGCCAAATATGGACGCACCTTTGCCGAACATCTCCGTCATCGGCGCCGCAAAGGCGGCCGGGAAAGGGGTGTCTTCCATAATCTGATGGAGCTTTTGCTGCGTCATGTGCGTCTCCCAAGGTCGGGCCTTACTGTGCGTGGCTGCATCGCACGCGACACCACTAAGTGCCTTGCGCCAGGTCAAGACTATCGGCCGCACTTTGCGAGTTTGACGAGCGTCAAGGCCGTCGCGGCGCAGTACGAATAGAAGCTGCCGGGACAGTGCGAATCCGGAGAAAAGGTATGGAACTCGCAATAGCGCTTCCCGCTCGGAAGCTTGCGTTCATCATCGAAAAGGCGCGCGAATTCGACGCGCTGGTGGACGACGACGATCCGGACACCGGCTCCAACCCCACTGACGACATGCAAGTCGCCATCTTGGAAGCGACACCCGACAACCCGACGGAAGACGAACTAACGGCAGCTCTCGCCAACTTGAACGACGACGAGTTGACCGAGTTGCTGGCGCTTTTGTGGGTCGGTCGCGGTGACTACGACCGCGCGAGTTGGCGCGATGCCCTCCGCCAGGCACGCGAGGCCAAGAACAAGCGCATCGTGCGCTATCTGGTCGGCACGCCGATGTTGGGCGATCTGATCGAGGAAGGCCTCGCCGAGCTCGGCGTCTCGGTTCCGCTGCCGGGAGAGGATGCAAGCTGACCATGCCGGTTGCGCACCAGAAGTATCTCGACCGGCGCGACGCGGGCCGCCAATTGGCACCGCTGCTTGCTGCGTTGAAGACGGCAGGCGCGATCGTGTTCGCGTTGCCGCGGGGCGGCGTCCCGGTTGCGGTGGAGGTGGCGAAAGCGCTCGGCGCACCGCTCGACTTGCTGTACGTGCGCAAAATCGGCGCGCCGCTGGAGCCGGAGCTTGCGCTCGGTGCGGTCGTCGACGGCGCCGACCCCGACGTCGTCTTCAACGAAGCGCTCATCGAGCGCCTCGGTGTCTCGCGAGAGGTGCTGGAGACCATCTCCGCGCGCGAACTGAAAGAGATTGACCGCCGGCGCAGGCACTATCGAGCCGGACCGGCGCCGCTGATGCCGACCGGCCGCCCGGCCATCGTCGTCGATGACGGCTTGGCGACGGGCGCTTCAGTTCGCGCGGCTGTCAAAGCCCTGCGACGGCGGGGTGCGACGCGCGTGATCGTGGCGGTGCCGGTCGCGCCGCCCAGCGCGGTTGCTGATTTGGAAGCCGACGGGGCGGAGGTCGTGTGTCCGTTGGTGACGGATGAGTTCTTCGGTGTCGGAGCGTTTTATCGCGACTTCCGCCAACTCAGCGACGCCGACGTGAATGAAGCCCTCGACGAGATAAGGCGCGACGAAGCGCAGGTTATCGACTAAACAAGTAAGTATGGAGGCGACGATGCAAGTGCCCGTTCACGTCGTGCTGAAAGGCGTGGCCCAACCGGCGGCTGTCCGCGCAGAGGTTATCAAGGCTGCGACCGGGCTGGAGCGGTTTCACGATCGGGTGACCGCTTGCCGTGTCTCGGTGACCAATCCCGACACGCGCCACCGCACCGGCAGCCTGTTCGATGTACACGTCGTGCTGAGCGTGCCCGGCCATGCTGACATTGTGGTCAGCCGGCGCGTGGGGGATCAGCCGGAGCGCGAGCATATCAGCGTGTCCCTCCGCAAGGCGTTTGCGCAGGCGCGCCGCCGGCTGCAAGACACCGTGCGCGAAATGCGCGGCGACGTGAAGACCTCGCGGGCGCGAACCCGCGCGCCTCGCGTCGCGTCGACCGACTAGCCGGGATGTGCTTTTCCGCGACGGCGAGTTTTGTGGCAGCGGGGCTTACGGCGGCCGTCGGGATTTACACGGTTTCGCGCACCAGCGGCCCGGGCGAGATGCCACTGGCCGCAATGCCCCTGTTGTTCGCTGCGCAACAATTCGTCGAGGGCGGATTGTGGTTGACGCTGCCGGTCTCGCCGCAGGGGGCTGTATCGTCGCTGCTGAGCCACGCGTTCCTCGCGTTCGCGCTCATCGTCTGGCCGGTGCTCGCGCCCTTCGCGGCGCTTAGCGTTGAAACGGACGTTCTCCGCCGGCGGATGATCGGCCTCTGCCTGGCGGTCGGCGCAGCGGTCGCAGCATACTTCCTGTGGACCATGTTCGTGTATCCGCATCAGGCACTGATCGCCGGCGGCCACATTCGCTACGAAGTGGGGGAAACGCCGGTGTCGGTCGGCGGGGCGTATATGGTGGCGACCACGCTGGGCCTGCTGGTCTCGTCGCGCCGCGCGGTCGCGTTGCTGGGCGTGATCGTGCTGACCGGCTCAATAGTCAGCTATGGTCTTTATCTTGAGACCTTCGTGTCGGTTTGGTGCTTCTTCGCGGCGGTGGCCAGCGTTGTCATCGCCAGCCACTTTAGGATGACAGCCGCACGACGGGCGGCAAGAGACTAGGCGACCCTACGAACCGGCCGGCCGTTGGTGGTGTGCCCCTCGCCCAAAGCCAACCGTTCCAGCATCGCACGATCTTGAATTTCGATCTGCCGCCAGCCGCGCAGCCTTATAACGTGCGCAATTTTCAGTTCGGTGAGCGAACGGCTGACCGTTTCGACCGATAGGCACAAGAAGTCCGCCATATCGCTGCGACGAACGGGGAGGAAGATATTCGTTGCATCCAGCCCCCGCCGCTCGTTGCGGCGAGCGAGCGCGAGCAGGAGTGTTGCGATGCGGCTCGTCGCGCACATGCGACCGACAGTCAGCAGGTGATCGCGCGCATCGGCGATGTCGCGCGACAGACAGTCAACCAGTTCTTTCGTCAACGCGGGATCGGCCGCTGCACGGCGCCACAGAGAAACCGCCGGCACCGATCGGATTCGCGTGGTTGCGAGTGTCTGCGCGTCATACATGTACTCGTCGCCGACTTCGAGCCCGATGATGTCGCCAGGAAATGCGAAGCTCACGATCTGTCGCATGCCGTCGCTCAAAATCCTGTAGATCATTACGGCACCGCTCTCGATCTTGTAGGCGTTCGACTTGCAGTCACCCTCGGCGAACAACGGCTCGCTGGCCTTTAGCTGGCGGCCGGGCGCCTCGGCAAAGCAAGCGTCCAGCCTGCTCGCATGTTGAAGGGATGCGCCGACGCGGCGGAAGGGTAGGGGGTCAACGTGATGGGCGCTCGTTAACATTGTCGGCTCCTCGATCGGTGCGGAATGTTCGAGTACCAAGTAAGTACTGCCCTGAAACGGTTGCTTGTCTCGTTTGTGACGAAGTGTAACAAAGGGTAACCGACGGTGCCTTGTAGGCCGCAAATGCCACAGACCCGCGGTCCGAGAGATTCCATGACGGCGCGCGAACCGGTCAACGTACTGATTGTCGACGACGAGGCCGACGTGCGCGCTCTCTTGCGCGAGTATTTCGAGCTCGAGGGTTATCGCGTCAGTGAGGCCGGCGACGGGGCCGAGATGCGTGGGCACTTGGAGAGGCACCCGGTCACGTTGATCACGCTCGACGTGAACCTGCCTGGACAAGATGGCTTTGCTCTGGCGCGCGAGATTCGGGCGCAACGCAACGTCCCCATCATCATGATCTCAGGCAAACGAGATCCGGTCGACCAGGTGATCGGGCTCGAACTTGGCGCGGACGACTACATCGCGAAGCCCTTCAATCTGCGCGAGGTCTTAGCGCGCGTACGGGCCGTGTTGCGCCGCTATCAGCACGAGGATCGGTCGGCGGATTCCATACCAAAGACCGAACGCTATAGATTCGATGGCTTCGTTCTTTCGATTCCGCGCCGCGAGCTGACCGACGCGAGCGGACGTGTGATCGAGCTTACGACGGCAGAGTTCAATTTGCTGGAACTACTCGTGACGAGGCCGGCACGTGTTCTGACGCGCGACAACATCATGGACGCGTTGAAAGGTCATGAGTGGTCGCCGCTCGACCGCTCCATCGACACGCTGGTCGCACGGTTGCGCAAGAAGATCGAAGGCGACACGGAGCACCCGCGTCTGATTAAGACGGTGCGCGGCGTCGGTTATGCCTTCGCGGTCGAAGTCCACAAGGGTTGAACGTTTTGACGTGCGTCAAGGACGCGGCATCGCCAGCGTGCTCAGCTGAGCGTGCTGCTTGGCAGAGGCAAGCTTGGCGAAGTCAGCGGTGAACCGTCCCCCAGGGCGTGAATCCGAACCGGCGACAAACCCGACTGTCGATGAAGCGAGCAGGCGGACCCGCGGCTGTCGATGCCTTGAGCGCCCCATGAGAAGACTCCAGGGTGGAAGGTTAGGCGGCGCGGGTCCCGTTATGTCCCGGAGGGAATGAAGATGTCCCGGCTCTCGAAGAACATTCAGGCTTTTGCGACGCGCGACGACGTCGTTCGCTTGCTCGGTGATATCGGCGATGGCGGCGTTGTCGCGGTGCTGGAGCTGACGCCCACGCTTCTTGAGGTCGAAGAAGCGGCGGCTTGGCTCGATGCCCGAGATCCAGCGACGCCGCGCCAAAGCTATCCGCAAACGCGGCGCGTCGCGCAGATCATCGAAATCGCCGACCGCGACGACGAAGAACCCGAGTTCCTTCGCTAGGAGGACGTCATGCGCCATCATATTGCCGGGCTTGTTCTCCTTGCGCTGAGCGCGGCGACAGCTGTTTTTGCGGCTGAAGACGCCGAGACTTGGGCCAAACGCACCATTGATCAAGGTTTCGCGATCCTGCGCGACGATAGCGGCGGGAGTACGGCGCGGCGTGCCCGGTTTCACGCCTTCATCGTCGATCGTGTCGAAGCGCGCAAGTCCGCCATGTTCGCGCTTGGGGTCTATCGAAAAGGGGCCGAACCGGCCGCACTTGAGGAGTATGCCGCGGTGTTCACGGACTACTCAATCGAGATCTACGAGTCGAGGCTTGAGACCTACAGAGACGCGACATTGACGGTGACCGGGTCGATCGAAAACAAGCCAGCCGACATCACCGTGAACACGCGGGGCGAGTCCCCCAATTCTCGCGAGCCGGTGCGCATTGCCTTTCGCCTTCAGGGCGGGAGCGGGACCTATAAGATTACGGACGTCCAGGTCGAAGGCATATGGCTGTCGATCGAGTTGCGCGATGAATTCGCCGCCCTGTTGAACACCAATCACGGCGACATCCGCGGGCTCGCGCGCACGCTGGTGACGCGGACGAACAATCTGCGTGCCGGACGCTCGCAAAGTTGATCGGCGTCAGCGCCGGGAAGGTCCCTATGCATAGAATGCACCTATGAGCTACGTCGCGCAGACGCTCGGCCAGTACGAGCGCATCCTCTTTAAGACGGGCTATCACTGGCTCGTCCGGTTCGGCGCCGCGTTGTTGGTGGTACCCGCGGTCGCTGTGGCGCTGGGTAGCTATCCCTACAGCGCGCTGGACTATTCCCTGTTGGTCCTCGGCCTTATCCCGGCGCCCGTGGGCATCTACTACTTCGCCCGAGCGATGCTGGTTGAGATCGTCGTGACGAACGAGCGCTTCGTCTACAAAACGGGATTGATCGCGTTTCGCACGGAGGAAATCGCCCTCGACAACATTGAAACGATCAAGATCAAACAGTCTATCCCGGGCCGGTTGCTGAGGTACGGAACGATCACAGTCCGTGGCACCGGGAGCGAGTTCATCAAAATTCGGCTGGTGAACGACCCGATCGTCCTCCGCCGCCACATTCCGATGGCGCAGGAAGAGACTGACGAGGCCGTGGCGATCGTCGCTTAGCTCAATGCCTCGCGAACGGCGCGTGCCAGATCGGCGATGGCGTAGGGCTTGCGAAGCACTTTGACGTCGTGGGCCGCTTCGCGCTCGCCGTGCTGAGCAACTTCGCCGGTGAAGCCCGAGGTCAACAGCACCTCGATCTCCGGTCTGTTTGCGCGCACCCAATTTAGAATATCGAACCCTGACATACCCCCGGGCATAACAACGTCCGAGAAGACGAGATCGATCTCCGCATCGCTTTGTAGCAGCGCGACCGCGGCCGGCCCGTTTTCCGCTATCAGAACGCGATAGCCCAGCATGTCGAGCCGCTTGGCCGTCACATCGCGCACGTCCGGACTGTCCTCCACGACAAGAACTGTCTCGCCTGCCGCCTGTTCCGGCGTTGCAGCGGGACGGACCGCGTCAGCAGTGGCATTGGCGGCGCGCGGCAAATAGAGGCGCACAGCGGTTCCTCTACCCACTTCGCTGTAGATCGTCAGGTGCCCGCCGGATTGCTTGGCGAAGCCATAGATCGTGCTCAGGCCCAGTCCCGTGCCGCGGCCCGCTTCCTTGGTCGTAAAGTAGGGCTCGAAGACGCGCGCAAGGTGTTCGGGCGGAATGCCGACACCCGTGTCACTGACCGAGAGCATGACGTAGTCGCCGGACTTCAGACCCGCTTCGCCAGCGACATCGTCGGGACCAAGCGCCATGTTCGACGTGGATATGACAAGTTTGCCGCCGTGCGGCATCGCATCGCGTGCGTTGATCGCGAGGTTCAAGATGGCGTTCTCGATCTCGCTGACGTCCGCGCGCGTCGGCCAAAGGTCGCCCGAAAAGTCGGCGTGAACTTCGACTTGATCGCCGAGCGTACGCCGCAGAACGTCAGTCATGCTGCGCGCGAGTTCATTGAGATCGATCGTCACCGGTTGCAGGCGCTGGCGCCGGCCGATGATGAGCAGGCGGCTCGCGAGGCGCCCGCCCATCTTCGCGGCTTCCTGCGCGCGGTGTAGAAAATCGCGCGCCTTGGCGTCGAGTTGGCCGAGGCCGAGCAGTTCGAGGTTTCCGGCGATCACGGTCAGAAGATTGTTGAAGTCATGGGCCATGCCGCCAGCAAGCTCCCCCACCGCTTGTAGCTTCTGCGATCGAAGCAGGGCGGTTTGCGCTTCTTCCCGGCGTTCGATTTGTTCGCGTAGCTCACCCGTCCGCTCGGCGACGCGCGCCTCCAACGCCGCTTCGGCCTGTTTGCGTAGTGTCACATCGCGGACGACGCCGGTCGTTCGAATTGCGGTTCCATCAGCGCCCACTTCGCAGAACCCTTGCGACGTGAGCCAACGGACGCCCCCATCGGCCGCATCGACGCGAAACTCGATGGTATAGTCTCCGCCGGCTTTGCGCAGGCGATCGAGCTGCTGGGCAACCGCGTCGCGATCGGCCACGTGAACGCGGTTCATGAATGCCGCCACGGAGATTTCCTTCGTGGCCGCTGGTAGGTCCAAAAGCTGTGCGGCCGTTTCGTCTTGCCGAAGCGTCCCCGTGCGTTCGTCGACGTCGAATGTGCCCATCTGTCCCGCCGAAAGCACGAGGCTTAGCCGCCGCTCGCGCTCGCGTGCCAGCGCTTCGCTTTTGACGCGCTCGGAGATGTCGCGCACGACTGCGGTGTAGGTTGCGCCGTTCGGCATCGCTAGCTTCGAGATCGAAACCTCCGCGGGGAACTCCGTCCCGTCCTTACGGGCGCCCGCAACCGCGCTTCGCTCGCCCATGCGCCGCGATTGAACGGGCGACACACCGAATTCCCGAACGAAGGCTGCGTGCACGCCCGACGTGCGGGCAGGCAGCAAAATCGAGAGCGGCCGGCCGACCGCTTCCGCAGCGGCATAACCGAAGATGCGTTCGGCACCTTGATTGAACAATGTGATGTGTTGCGCTTCATCCACGCAGACGATCGCATCTTCCGTGTTGTTGACGATGATGCCGCTCAGCCGGTCGTTCGCATCCCGTGCCGCCTGATAGGCCACTTCGGTTGCGCGGATAGCGCGTTGCCGGAACAGCACCAAGAGCACCGCGAGCCAGATCGTGAGCGCTTCTAGCGCGCGGCCAATAATGCCGGGCAATATGGGAGGCGGCTCCGCCGAGATGAACCAGCCGGCCCCGATGAGAAAGGTCGCGGTGGCACTTGCCGCGATTGCCTCACGGGGACGGCCGAACCAGGCCGTTCCCACGCACAACGGCAGATAGAGTACCCAGACCGCGTAGCCGTGAGTTACCGAGAGGTCGGCGGCGAAAATCGTCGCTGCCGCAAGCGCGAGCGCGCAGATGATCAGCCACTGGTCGCGCTTTGGTGGTTCCGAGAAATCGACGCTCATGGATGCAGGTTAACTGGATACGTGCTCCGTGTCGCGGCTTGGTATTATGGGCGGCGACGTTAACTTCCTTCAGCAGCCGAGAGGAATGGCCCATACGCAAAGTCGACGAATAGCCCAAGCTTCTTGCGCGAGCGTCGCGGACCTGCAGCACAGAAGCCGGCGCGAGCGAGGCGCAGGTCGTTATTTGCGCGGCGTGTTGCCCAGAAGGCGCTCGATCTCGTGCACCGGGTGCTTGGTCAGATCCTTGTGAATCTCTGCAACGACCTTGCGCTTGAGGCCGTCCGACAACGCGTCCCGCAGCTCGGCCAAAGTCTTCGGCGGCGCAACGACGACGAGCGCGTCGATCTCGCTTGCGCGGGCGTTGAGTGCAGCCGCGACGGTGTGCGCGAAACGCTGTTCGGCGACTTCGTGCCAATCGATTTGTGCCATTCCGCTGCGGCGTCCCGTCAAGTGCTCCACCGTGCGTCCTGGGCGGTCGGTGCCGTGCTGCGAGGTCGCGGGGTTCGCCGCGTCATTGAACACGGAGATCGCCTTGAGATTCGGGAACAGCGCGTCGCCGTCATTGCGCAGTACCAGCGCCCTGTGCCCATCACCCACGAGTACCCAGGCCCTATGGGGAAGTTTGACGCTATCCATCGCCGATCTCCGCTTGTTGGAGAAGTGTTTATGCGGTTGCGCAAAGTGCACCTTGACCGGAGTCAACTTCGCCCATTCTTGACCTCGCGCAAGGCAGCGCTTCCTTGTTCGCCGTAGCGTTCATCGTCAATCAGAAAGAGATCCGTCACATGCCTTACCGGAAGATCCTTGTGCCCGTGATCGGCGCCGCCTGCGACAAGGCTGCCTTGTCGGCCGCATTCGGTCTCGCGAAGCAATTCGGCGCCCACACGGAAGCGCTGTTCGTGCGCCTCGAACCCCTGCGCGCCGTGCCCTACGGCTATGTCGGCGGCGATGTCAGTGGATACTCGGCGCAGTATGCCATCGAAGCTGCAATCAAAGCTTCTGATGAAGCGCAAAGGTTGGCCGCCGAAGCGTTCAAAGCAATGGCTGCGAAGTTCGCGGTAGAGGTGAAGCCGAAGCCTGGCGCTCGCCCCGACGCCACGGCTCATCTGAAGGTCGTGCAAGGCGATTTCGCGGACGAGATTGAGCGCGAGGCCCGGCTGAGTGATCTCGTTGTGTTCGGCCTAGTGCCGAACGGCGAGGGACAAGACACGATTCGAGGAGGCTTTGAAGCAGCGCTTTTGAGCGGGACCCATCCCGTACTCTTCGTCCCGAACGAACCGGCCGAAAGCCCCGGTCAACGCATCGCGATTGCCTACGACGGGAGTGCAACAGCCGCGCATGCCGTGATGGCTGCGCTTCCGTTCCTATCGCGCGCCAAGGCCGTTCACAGCTTTGAAATCACGGAAGCGACGGGCACTTCCGAACCACTGACGGAACTGCGCGAGTATTTGGCACTGCGCGGCATCGGGGTCATCGAGCACTTGGTCGATCCCGGCCCGAAGACGACGGCCGACGCGCTACTGCTCGCCGTTCAGGCGCAGCGCTGCGACATACTTGTGCTCGGCGGTTATGGGCACAGTCGAATCCGTGAATTCGTACTCGGCGGTGTAACGCGCCACCTCGTGCGGCAGGGTGCACCATTCGCTGTGTTGATGGCTCACTGACTTTGAGGTGGATCACGGTGCCTCGGTCGGTTCCGCGATAGCGGTACACATCTCTTGACCCAGAAGGAGGATCAAATGGAACCGAGAAGCTCTCTGCCAAGCTTGTTTCGCCGGGCCGGGACATCGTTCGGAGGGCATTTGGGGGATCTGCAACGCCAAATCGACCGTCTCTTCGAAGACTTCAACGGGTACCTGCCGGCGCCTCATGAAAACAAAGGTAAGGGCGTCTATTGGCCTGCGCTCGACATGACCGAGACGGCGGATGCAGTCGATGTCACGGCCGAACTCCCCGGCGTCGACGCAAAGGATGTCGAAATCACCGCGGTTGGCACTGTGCTGACGATCAAGGGTGAGAAGAAGACCGAGAAGGAGACGAAGGAGAAGGACTACTACTGCGCGGAGCGCAGCTACGGCTCGTTCGCGCGCAGCGTCGAGCTGCCATTCGATATCGACGCTTCGAAAGTCGAGGCGAGTTTCGAAAAGGGCGTTTTGAAGGTCCATGTCGGCAAGCCACCCGGCATGAAGAAAGAATCAACGAAGATTCCAGTCCGGTCGGCCACATAGCCGCCAAACGCCGAAGCGGTGGCGCCGCTTCCGCGGCTCAATCCTGGTGACAACTTCAACAAGCCGTGGAAACGCGAATGAGCCCGAACCTATAAGATCGAACCGCGAAAAGTTCGGTGAGGCGATGGATCTCCAATTTCTAGGCGCGGCCGGCACGGTCACTGGTTCGAAGTATCTCGTGCGCGCGGGCAATGATCGGCTGCTCGTCGATTGCGGATTATTTCAAGGCTTCAAGCCGTTGCGTCTACGCAATTGGGACACGCCGCCTTTCGATCCCAGCGGGCTCAACGCGGTCGTGCTGACGCACGCGCATGTCGATCACTCGGGTTATCTGCCGCTATTGGTCAAGAAGGGCTTTCGTGGCCGCGTCTACTGCACGGAGGCAACGGCCGACCTATGCCAAATCTTGCTGCCCGATAGCGCACGCCTGGCAGAGGAGGACGCAGAGCGCGCCAATCGGCTCGGCTACTCGAAGCACCATCCTGCGCTTCCGCTCTACACCGAGCGCGATGCGGCTGCTGCGCTACGCCACCTTGTTACGGTGCCTTTCGGGCACGATTTCGAACCGGTGCCGGCGCTGCGCGCAAGATTCGCGAGAGCTGGACATATTTTGGGTGCGGCCACTGTACGCCTCTCGAGCGGGCGGATGACGCTGGCCTTCAGTGGCGACTTGGGTCGTCAGCACGACACCATCATGCGCCCGCCAGAACCCATGCCGCGTTCGGACTTTCTGGTCGTGGAATCGACCTATGGCAACAAGCGCCACGAAAACCACGACCCCGACGCAAAGCTCGGCGAGGTCATCAACCGAACCCTCACGCGCGGCGGCACCGTGGTGATCCCAGCCTTCGCCGTCGGCCGCACGCAGGCACTACTGCTCGCAATCGCTCGACTGAAGGCGAAGAAGAAGATCGCCGCCACCACGCCCGTGTTCCTAAACAGTCCGATGGCCGAAGACGCGACCGCCATCTATCGCCGCCATCGCGGGGAGCACCGCTTAAGCGAGGCCGACTGCGAGGCCATGTGCAAAGCCGCCACGATCGTGAACTCGGTCGAAGAATCGAAACTGCTGAACCTCTCGCGCGAACCGAAGATCATCGTCGCGGGCAGCGGCATGGCAACGGGCGGGCGCGTGGTGCACCACATCGCAGCTTTCGGTCCACACCCCGAGAACGCGATCGTCTTTGCCGGCTTCCAGGCCGGCGGCACACGTGGCGCAGCCATGGTCGAAGGCGCCGAGGAGGTGAAGATACATGGCAGCTATGTGCCGATCCGGGCCGAGGTTGTGGCGCTCGGCAACCTGTCGGCACATGCCGACTGCGAGGAGCTCATGGCCTGGCTAAAGGCTTTCGAGAAGCCGCCGCGGCGCACGTTTGTGACCCATGGCGAACCGGCCGCCGCCGACGCGCTACGCTTGCGCATCCAGGATGAACTCGGCTGGGACGCCCATGTGCCGGAACACCTTGAGAAGGTCGAACTCGAGCGCTAGGGCACGAGCATGACCGCGCCGATGAGCTGTCTACCCGCTGCGGCGTTCGGTGTGACGCTCGACCCACGCGTCCCTGCGCTTGACGTAACGCTTTTTCACGGCAGCCCAGGCGACGCGGTGCGCGATTTCTTCGCGCCGTCCGCTATCGGCGTAGGAGCCGAACGCGTTGTTGAACGCGGCGCGGTAGATATCTTGAGCGTGGCTCGGTAACACATGACGAATGCGCGGCGGCAAGTCGGTGTTCGAAGCGTAGGGCATAGGCTATCCCTCCGCTTGGCAGTTTCGGCCCTCCGCCGCGCTTGAAAACTGATCTCCCTCAATCCCGCGCTTATTCCCGCGCGATGACGAGCACGCCGTCCTGCACCCTGTCGCTCGGGTGAGTGACGACAGCGTCGCCCGCCGCCAACCCTTTCAAGATTTCTGCCGTTGTCTCATTAACGTGGCCCAGCTCGATGACCTGCTTGGCCGCGCGGCCGCCACGCACGACGAAGACGGCCCATTTCGCCCCCTCCCGGAACAGCGCGCCGACCGGCACTTGCAACGCCTTCTCCGCGCGCCAGAGCACAATCGCCGCGTCCACCTGATAGCCATGACCAAGACGCGCCCACCGTTCGGGCTTCTCGGTGATGTCGACGAGGACGTTGACGCGTTGCTCCTCAATGCCCAGCGAGGAGACCTTCATCGCCCCCGATGGCTCGACGCGCCGCACCCGACCGGCGAGGACACCGTCGCCACCCCAACGGCGAATCTCGACCGTATCGCCGGCGGCGACCTTGACGGCGTCAGTCGAGAGCAGATCGACGACGATCTCGATGTTCGTCGGGTCACCGATCTCGACCAGCGGCTGCCCCGCTTGGATGACGCCCTCGCTCTCCTTGATGAGGCGCAACACCTTGCCGCCGACCGGCGAGCGGACATCATAGAAGCGCTTCGACCCAGATTGCACCACCTCTGACGGCGCCAGCAGCGCCGTCTCGGCAGTCTTCACGTCGAAATCCCGCTGACGCAAAGCCGCCCGCGCAGTGGCCATATCCGCGTCCGCCGTCTCGACCGCCGTCTCGGCGCGATCGAGGCGAGCCTTGGCGATGTGCCCCTTTGCGAACAGTTGACGCGAACGTTCGAGTTCTTGCCCCGCCTCGGTGAGCCGTGCCGCGGCCGCCTTGATCGCGGCGGCGGCGAGATCGCGCGCTGCGCGGGCTGCCGAGGTGGTGAACTCGAGTTCCCGACGGGTGCGCGCGTCCCACAGGCCGGGATCAACCGGCATGATTTGCGCGACGACCGTCTTGCCGGCGGCAATCTCATCGCCGACATGAGTTTCGATCCGCAACACGCGTCCCGAGATAGGCGCGGAGATGACGTAACTCTCGCGCACGCGTGTCACGCCGTCGTCTTCGACCGTCACCACCATCGGTGCTTCGCCGACCGCAACGATGTCGACGGGAATTGCTCGCGGCCAATAGGCATAAGCAAGCGCCACGGCGAGAACCGCCGCGATCGCACCAGGCCAAATCCATCTACGCCATTGGGTCATGTCAATCACGAGCCTTCAAAACACGCACGAGATCCAAACGATGCACCCGCCAAGCGACGGCGCCGCAGCTAAGTGCGGTCGCAAACAAGACGGCGAGCGACGCGTTCGCATAGGTCCTGGCCTGCAGGGCGAACGGCATTCGGTAAAGGTCCGTCGTGAACATGGCATTGATCGTGACCGTCAAGCCGTAACCGATCAAGCATCCGATCGGGACCGCGGCGATCGCGAGCAGCATGATCTCGCCGATCAGAATCGCAGCGACTTCGCTCTTGTGCCGGCCGAGTACGCGCAGGGTCGCAAGCTCGTTTGCGCGTTCGGAGAACGAAATCCGGCCGCTGTTGTACGTCACGCCGATGGCGATGATCGAGGCGAAGAGCACGTAGATCGTCAACGTCGTCACCAAATGCTCGTCGAGCAACCGGCGGAACATCAGGACCGTCTGTCTGTGCGCGATCGTGGCGAGCACACCTGGCACATCCTTGACCTCGCGAAATAGCGGCCCTTCGAGCGACGCGTCGACCTTTAGTAGCGCGCTGTCGGCCACCGCGGGCGTATGCATCAGACGATTGAGCGCAGCTCGGTCTATGTACGCCATCGAACCGATATACGACGAAGCGACGGCCATGACCGTCGCGTGTGTTTCAATGCGGCGTTCGCCAAGAAACGAGATGCCGATCCGGTCGCCCGCGCGGGCGTCGAGCTTGCGCGCGAGGTAGTCGCTGAGCACCAGGCCTTCCGGTGGTAAGTCGAGGTTGGCACCATTCTGCGACGTTTGTTGCGTGAAAGTACCGTCACCATCCACGCCCAGAATCGCGGTGCGCCACGACAGGTGCCCACGGCTCAACCGGACCGCCGCGACGCGGCGAAGTTCCGTTTGCATCACGCCTGGAAGGCGCGCGATCTCGTGCTTCACCGCATCCGTCCGTAGCTCCGTCAGCTGGATCGTGACGTCCTGCTTCTGCGAGCGGAAAAAGAACGCCTCGAGCATGAAGTCGATCGCATCGAAGAACTGCAGAGTTGAAATCAGAAGGCCGATCGCGAGCGCGATGCCGGTGACCGTCGCGAGCGAGCGCGCAGGCCAGCGCGCGATGTGGCGCACGATCATGAACGCGATGACCGGCAAGCCCGCGCCCAATCCCATGCGCTCGATCAACGTTTCGCGATAGATCGCGGGCGCGGGCGGCGACATTGCGACCGCTGGCGCCAACCGGATCGCGGCGCGCGTCGCGGAGAGCGTGCCCGAAATCGCAGTGAGCGAGCCCAAGAACGCGGCGAGCAGGAAGATGTCCGGCGCAGCCGCGTAGGCGAGCACGGGAAAGCGGAAGTACTCGGCATAGAGCGTGGTGATCGAGCGTCCGAACCAGGCGCCCAAGCCCCATCCGAACGCGACGCCCACAGCCAGCACCACGAGTGCGAACTTGATGTAGTGCCAACCGACCTCGATGTCGCTGTACCCGAACGCCTTCAGCAGGCCGATTTGCTCGCGTTCGGTCTGGATGAGGCGTGAGATGACAATGTGCAACAGGAACGCGGACACGATGAAGAAGATTGGCGGAATCACGCGCGCCATCGTCGAGAGTTGGTTGAGTTCGCTGTCGATGAAGCTGTGCGAGGGATGATCGCGCCGTCCGAAAGCGCCGCTCGCCCCGTAAGGTCCTAAGACATTGTCGGCGCGGGCGATGATATCGGCCTCCAGAGCGCCGCGCAGCAGCTGGATCGTGGCGCTGTTGAACGCGCGCTCGAAGTCGAAAGCGGCCGCGAGCGCCTCGCGCGTCATCCAGCCGACGCCGTAGCGGCGGTTGTCCGGCACGAGTTCGCCCGGACCGATGACGTAGATGAACTCCGGCGACAGCGCGATGCCGACCACGCTCAGCGTGCGCCGCTTGCCGTTCATGACCGCAGTGATCCGGTCGCCGGGCTTCAGGCCATGCGCTTCTGCGAAGGCCTCATGGACCACGAGTTCGTCCACGCGCCCGGCTGAAGGCATGCGGCCCAAACGGAGGAAGAGCGCGTTCAAAGCCGGCTCGCCAGCGGCGGGCAGGGACGTGAACAGACCCCGCACCGGCTCGACCGTGTCGGCCATATCGATGGTGACGAACTGCTCGATGCGGGTTGCGACGCGGGCGACGCCGGGGATCGCGCGCAGCCGCTCGGCGATCGGCTCCGGCGCGCGCTTCAACTGGACGAACACCTGCGCAAACCGGTAGCGCTCGTAATAGGCGTCGCGCGCATCGGACAGCGAACGGATCGCCGTGACCGCGAGCACAAACGTTGCAATTGCCGAGGCGATCACCAGCGCGATCGCAAGCACCTGGCCGCGAAGCCGCCAGATGTCGCGCAAAAGTTTCCGGTCAAGCGAAGAGACCATCGCTCACCAACTCAACTGCGCCGGATCGGCGCGGCGTGGGTTGACGTCGATGTGCGAGACGCGGCCATTCGCGAAATGGATGACGCGGTCGCCCATCGCGGCAATTGCGACGTTGTGGGTGATCAGCGCTGTCGTCGTACCGATACGCGTATTGACGTCGGCGAGCGCCTGCAGCACGCGTATGCCGGTCGCACTGTCGAGTGCCCCGGTCGGCTCATCGCAGAGTAGCACCTCCGGCCGCTTGGCGACCGCGCGTGCGACCGCCACGCGCTGCTGCTCGCCGCCCGACAGCTGCGCCGGAAAGTGATTGGCACGGTCCCTCAGCCCGACGAGATCGAGCGCTTCGTCGGCTGGCATGGGCTTCGCCACGAGGTCGGTGACGAGTGTGACGTTCTCGCGGGCGGTCAGGCTCGGGATCAGATTGTAGAACTGAAAGATGAACCCGACGCGGCGACGGCGGAACTCGGTCAACTCCCGGTCGCTCGCTGCCGTGAGATCGATGTCACCGAACAGGAGTTGCCCGCTCGACGCGCGGTCCAGCCCACCCAAGATGTTGAGTAGTGTCGACTTCCCGCTCCCCGAGGGCCCGAGCAAGACGACGATCTCGCCGCGATAAACGTCAAGATCGGCCCCGCGCAACGCGTGCACGAGCGTATCGCCCATCCGATACGTCTTGGTCAGACCGACGGCGCGGAATGCCACGACGTTTTCCGGGGCATTGCTGGGATGTGGCTTGACCTGCGTGTCCATGGTCACCTGACGCAGATCAAGTAGAGCCTCCCGGGCGCAGGCGCGACATGATCTGCATCAATGGCCGGCCGAGAGGCGAACCACCAAGTCTGTACGCTAACAAGACCGGCCGCGGTTTTCGCGCTCGGGCCGACCAGCCGGTCGGCGAAGTGGGACCCTGAAGGGCATCGCAAGCGATGCCGCGGGCCAGTGGGGTGCGTTCTATTGCACCAGCGGCGATGTCGCACGCCGGATGTCGATGCCCTTCACGTCGCTGCTCGCGGCAAGAAGCGATAGGTACTGCCGCACCGCATGGCCCCAACTGGCCGCTTGCAGGTTGCGGGCAATCGCGGCTTCGACATCCTCGAAGGCAAATTGCACGCCCGCTATTCGGCGGTGAAGTTTCAGCACATGCACGCCATAGTCTGTTTCGACGGGAACCGGGCAGAGCTGGCCATCGTCGAGATTGGTGAGAAACGTCTCCAGCTCCGGCGCCGTCTCGCCTGGTGCGACCTGTCCCAGGTGCCCGCCGCTGCCTGAAGACGAACAGCGCGACTCCGCAATCGCGATTTCGGCAAAACGGTCGGGCGAGGCGTTCAAGACTGTAAGCGTCCGCTCGGCCGACGCCCTGGCGCGCGCCCGGGCTGCCGCGTCGTCTCGCGGTGCGAGATACAGAATGTGCGAGGCTTCGAAAAGGTCGGTGCTGCGGAACTTCGCCTTGTTGCTGTCGTAGTACCGGCGATAGGCATCGGGATCGGGCTCCGGCAGCTTCAACTCGCGGCGAAGCACCTCGTCGATCACAGCCTCCTCGCGCACCGGATCGCCGGCCGGCCACGTCAAACCCAAGGCCGCCGCGCGCTGCAACAGAAGTTCGCGCACGACAAGCGCTTCGGCGGCTTCCGCCATCGCCTCATCGCGCGAGGCGGCCGGGTGATACTGCATCTCCGCAAGGATGTCGGCGTCGCCGATGGTCTGGCCGTTGACGCTGATCATGGCACGGGCTTCCGCACGCCCGACGACGGGTTGCGCGTGCGCACGATCTGATAGCCGCGCCGGCCCAGATACCAAATCGGCGCGCTCCAAATGTGCACCAAGCGCGAGAACGGAAACACCATGAACATAATGAGGCCCATGACGATGTGGAGCTTGTAGGAGAGGCTGACATCGGCGACGAGTTCACTCGCGCCGGAACGGAACGTGACGATCCGCTGCGCCCATTCGGACAGCACGAGCATGACCGAGCCGTCCATATGCTGCATCGAGAACGGGATCGTGACGAGACCCAGCGTCAGCTGTACCCAAAGCAGGCATAGGATGAAGATATCCATCGGCGCGCTGGTGCCGCGGATGCGCGGATCGGCAAGCCGGCGATAGAGCAGGATCGTCAGCCCGATGAAGCAGATGATGCCGAAGATGCCGCCGGCGGTCACGGCGAGCATTTGCTTCGCCGGCACGGAGACGCCGAGCGCTTCATAGACCTCGTGCGGGGTGAGGAGACCCACGAAATGTCCCACGAACAGCAACAAAATGCCGACGTGGAACAGCACGCTGCCGATCACGAGTTGCCCCTTGCGCAAGAGTTGGCTCGAGCCGGAACGCCACGAGTATTGCTCGCGGTCGAAACGGATCAAGCTGCCCGCGAAGAACACGGCGAGCGCGACGTAGGGAAAGATGCCAAACAGGAAGTGGTGGAGATAGTCGAACATGGCTCAAACCCTTTGCTGTGCGTTCGTCAGCGAATCGCATGCCGCCGCCTCACCGAAGGTGACCGGCGCGTCCTCCCACGCGCGGTCGAGCGCGTCGAGACTGTCGTCCTCCGCGCCGCCGCCGCGCATGATCTCCGCGAGCAGGGTGCGATCGACCTGTTTCGAGGCGAGCGAGACCAGCGCGGCGAACACCGACGCATAAGGCGTTTCTTTTTTGGCGGAGCGCTGATGCAACGCTTCGATCGTCGGCGCGGCGTCGGAGAGGATCGTCCGCGCCGTTCGGTCGGGCATCAGCGACAGAAACTCCGCGAACAGCGGCAGATAGTCCGGCAACTCGGCGCTCGTATGCGAGAAGCCGTGGAACTTGTAGAGCGTCTGCAGGCGCACCATCGCCTGACCGCGTTCGCGCGCCTCGCCGTAGAGATGCTCGTAAAGGTGCAGCGAGAGCGAGCGCGTGCGGTCGAACAGCCAGACATAGTCGTCCTGCAGGTCCATGAGATCGCTGGAACTCAAGTGCGCGAGTAACCTGTCGATCGCCGCGAGGTGGGGCGGGGCGACGAGCCGTTCGTCTGCCAGGGCGGCGCCGATTTCCGGCACAGCCGCGATCAACTCCGCCGTCGGATAGGTGAGAAGCGCGCCGAGCGCGCGATAGGTCTTCATCACATCGTCTCCGTCGGGGTGCTTTCGCGCCACTTCTTCATGCCGAACAGCGAGGACTCGCTCGATCCGTCCGAACAATTGTTGCCGAACGAGAAACCGCACGCGCCGCGCAGGTCGTAGGCGTTCTCAGCGTATTCGCGGTGGGTCGAGGGTATGACGAAGCGGTCTTCGTAAGCCGCGAGCGCCATGGTCTTGTACATGTCCTCGATCTGGAGCTTCGTAAGGCCCACCTCGCGCAAGACCGCATCGTTTTCCTTCCGCTCGACGTGACGCGAACGCATGAAGACCCGCATCGCGAACATGCGCCGGATCGCGGCTTCGACCGGCTTCGTGTCGCCGGCGGTCAAGAGGTTCGCGAGGTAACGCATCGGAATGCGCAACTTGGAAAGGTCGGGCAGGGCGCCATCGAAGCCGATGTGGTCGCTTTCCACCGCCGATTGGATCGGCGAGAGTGGCGGCACATACCAGACCATCGGCAGTGTGCGGTATTCGGGATGAAGCGGGAAGGCGACCTTCCACTCCATCGCCATCTTGTAGACTGGCGACGCGCGGGCCGCGTCGAGCCAAGCGTCGGGAATGCCCGCCGCGCGCGCCGCCTCGATCACCTTCAGATCGTGCGGATCGAGGAAGATGTCGAGCTGGGCCTTGTAGAGGTCCTTCTCGTCGGCGACGCTCGCCGCCTTCTCGATCTTGTCGGCGTCGTAGAGCAAGACGCCCAGATAGCGGATGCGGCCGACACAGGTTTCCGAACACACCGTCGGCTGGCCCGCCTCAATGCGCGGGTAGCAGAAGATGCACTTCTCCGACTTGCCGGAGACGTAGTTGTAATAGATTTTCTTGTACGGACAGGCGCTGACGCACATGCGCCAACCGCGGCATTTGTCTTGGTCGATGAGGACGATGCCGTCTTCTTCGCGCTTGTAGATCGCGCCGGATGGACACGCCGCGACGCACGCCGGATTGAGGCAATGCTCGCACAGCCGCGGCAGGTACATCATGAACGTCTTTTCGAACTGGCCGTAGATGTCCTTCTGAATGCCCTCGAAGTTCGCGTCTTTCGAGCGCTTCGAAAACTCGCCGCCGAGGATCTCTTCCCAGTTCGGGCCCCACTCGATCTTTTCCATGCGCTGGCCGGTGATCAGCGACAGCGGACGGGCGACCGGCACGGCCTTCGACTCGCCGGCGGTCTGCAGGTGCTCGTAGTCGAACGTGAAGGGCTCGTAGTAGTCGTCGATCTCCGGCATGTCGGGGTTGGCGAAGATCTTCGCCAGGATGCGGAATTTGCCGCCCATGCGGGGCTCAATCTTACCGGAGTTCTTGCGAATCCAGCCGCCCTTCCATTTTTTCTGGTTCTCCCATTCCTTGGGATAACCAATGCCGGGCTTCGTTTCGACGTTGTTGAACCAGGCGTATTGCACGCCGTCGCGGTTCGTCCAAACGTTCTTACAAGTGACCGAGCACGTATGGCAGCCAATGCATTTGTCGAGGTTGAGGACCATCCCGATCTGGGCGCGAACTCTCATGGGTGATCTCTCCTATTCCGCCGCCGCAAGTTCGTGCGGCTCTTCCATCCAGTCGACATTGGACATTTTCCTCAGCACCACGAACTCGTCGCGGTTGGAGCCGACCGTGCCGTAGTAGTTGAAGCCGTAGGATAGCTGCGCGTAGCCGCCGATCATGTGCGTCGGCTTCGTGATCGCGCGGGTGACCGAGTTGTGGATGCCGCGCGTCTTTGTCGTCTCGGAGCCGGGGACGTTCACGATCTTCTCCTGCGCGTGGTACATCAGGCACATGCCGGATTTGACGCGCTGGCTCACCACCGCGCGCGCCGACAGCGCGCCGTTCGCGTTGAAGAGTTCGATCCAGTCGTTGTCTTCGATGCCCGCGACTTTTGCGTCCGCCTCGCTGATCCATACGATCGGCCCGCCGCGCGAGAGCGTCAACTGCAACAGATTGTCGGTGTAGGTCGAGTGGATGCCCCACTTCTGGTGCGGGGTGATAAAGTTCAGCACGATCTCCTTGTTGCCGTTCTCTTTCTGGCCCAGCAGCGGCTTGACCGTCTTCAAGTCGACCGGTGGCTTGTACGTAACAAAGCCCTCACCGAAGGCGCGCATCCAGGGGTGATCGACATAAAGCTGCTGTCGGCCGGTTAACGTGCGCCACGGGATGAGTTCGTGCACGTTCGTGTAGCCGGCGTTGTAGGAGACCTCTTCGGACTCGATGCCGGACCAAGTTGGCGACGAGATGATCTTGCGCGGCTGGGCGACCACATCGCGGAATCGGATCTTGTCGTCCTGGCGCGTTCGGGCGAGATGCGCGTGTTCTCGGCCCGTCGCTTTCGACAAGGCCTCCCAAGATTTGACCGCGACTTCGCCGTTCGTCTCCGGCGCAAGGGTGAGGATCACCTCGGTCGCGTCGATGTCGCTGTCGATGCGCGGCATGCCTTTGGTCGGGCCTTCTTCGGTCACGGCGCCGTTCAGCTTCCGCAGGAACTCGACCTCGTGCGTCGTATTCCAGGTGATGCCCTTGCCGCCGTTGCCGATCTTTTCCATCAGCGGCCCTAAGGCGGTGAAGCGCTTGTAAACGTTAGGGTAGTCGCGCTCGACGACGACGACGCCCGGCATTGTTTTGCCGGGGATCGGCTCGCACTCGCCCTTCTTCCATTCCTTGGGCTCGAACGGTTGGCCCAGTTCGCCCGGCGTGTCGTGCTGGAGCGGCACGAGGACGGTGTCCTTCTCGACGCCCAAATGGCCGGGCGCGAGTTCGGAGAATTTCTTGGCGAAGCCCTTGAAGATGTCCCAATCGCTCCGGCATTCCCACAGCGGATCCACCGCCTTCGTAAGCGGGTGAATGAAGGGGTGCATGTCGGACGTATTGAGGTCGTTCTTTTCGTACCAGGTCGCAGTCGGCAGAACGATGTCGGAGTACATGCAGGTCGACGACATGCGGAAGTCGATCGTGACCAACAGGTCGAGTTTTCCTTCCGGCGCTTCGTCGTGCCAAGCGACCTCGCGCGGGCGCTGCTCGCCCATTTCGCCCAGATCCTTGCCCTGCACGCCGTGCGTCGTGCCGATCAAGTGTTTCAGGAAGTACTCATGACCCTTGCCGCTTGAGCCCAGAAGGTTCGAGCGCCAGACGAACAAGTTGCGCGGGAAGTTCTTCGGATCGTCCGGGTCCTCGCACGACATCTGCAACGCGCCGGACTTCAGGTTTTCCGCCACGTACTGCGGCACCGGTTTGCCTGCCTTCTCGGCGGCGGCAGCGATCGTAAGCGGGTTCGTCTTAAGTTGCGGCGCGGACGGCAGCCAACCCATGCGTTCGGAGCGCACGTTGAAGTCGATCAGGCTGCAGTCCCAATCGCCAGGCTCCGCCGTCGGCGACAGGATCTCCGACGTTTTAAGTTTCTCGTACCGCCACTGATCGGTGTGCGAATACCAGAAGCTCGTCGAGTTCATTTGCCGCGGCGGGCGACCCCAATCGAGCGCGAAGGCGAGCGCCGTCCATCCCGGTTGCGGGCGAAGCTTCTCCTGACCCACATAGTGCGCCCAGCCGCCGCCCGACTGGCCGACGCAGCCGCACATCGTCAGCATCGCGATGATGCCGCGATAGATCATGTCCATGTGGTACCAATGGTTGATCCCGGCCCCGAGGATCACCATCGACTTGCCTTGCGTCTTCGACGCGTTGTCCGCGAATTCGCGCGCGGTCAGGATGATGTCCTTGGCGCGAACGCCGGTGACCTTCTCGGCCCAGGCGGGTGTGTAGGGCACGTCGTCGTCATAGGACTTCGCGACATTCGCGCCGCCGAAGCCGCGGTCGACGCCGTAGTTCGCGAGGAAGAGGTCATAGACGGTCGCAACCATCGTCTCGCCATCGGCGAGCTTCAGCTTCTTCACCGGTATGTTCTTCACCAGCACGTCGTCGTGGTGCGTCTTGGTAAAGTGCTCCGTTGCTTGGCCGCCGAAATAGGGGAACGCAACGCCAGCGATCTCGTCGTGGTGGTCTTTGAGCGTTAGGCGGAGCTTGGTGGCAGCGCCGTTCGCGGCTTTCTCCTCAAGGTTCCACTTGCCTTGCTCGCCCCAACGGAAGCCAATCGAGCCCAAGGGCGCCACGATGTTTCCGGACGATTCGTCATAGGCGACGGTCTTCCATTCGGGATTGTTCGTCTCGCCGAGCTTGTCGGCAAAGTCGCTGGTGCGCAGGAAGCGTTCCGGCACCCAGTTGCCGTTCACTTTCTTGAGTCGTACGAGAAGCGGGAAGTCCGTGTACTTGCGCGCGTAGTCGAGGAAATACGGGTCCTGCTTCTTGACGTGGAATTCGTTCAGGATCACGTGCCCGAATGCCATCGTGAGCGCCGAGTCGGTGCCCTGTTTCACGGAAAGCCACAGGTCGGAGAACTTCGAGGCTTCGCTATAGTCCGGCGAAATGACGACGCTCTTGATGCCCTTGTAGCGGCCTTCCGCGTAGAAGTGCGCGTCGGGCGAACGCGTTTGCGGCACGTTCGAGCCCCACAGGATCAGAAAGCCAGAATTGTACCAATCGGCGCTCTCGGGAACGTCGGTCTGTTCGCCCCAGGTCTGCGGCGATGAGGCCGGCAAGTCGCAGTACCAATCGTAAAACGACATGCACGTGCCGCCGATCAGCGACAGATACCGCGAGCCGGCCGCATAGGAGACCATCGACATGGCTGGGATCGGCGAGAAGCCGATGACGCGGTCTGGGCCGTAGGTCTTGGCGGTGTAGATATTGGCCGCGGCGACGATCTCGTTGATCTCGTCCCACGAGGCGCGTACGAAGCCGCCCTTGCCGCGCATCTGGCGGAAGTCCTTGAGCTTCGACTTGTCTTCGACGATCGCGGTCCAGGCGTCGACCGGCGTCTTCGTCGTGCGCGCTTGGCGCCATTGTTTCAGCAGGCGCTTCCTGATCAGCGGGTATTTGATGCGGTTGCCGCTGTAGAGATACCAGCTGGCGCTCGCGCCGCGCTGGCAGCCGCGCGGTTCGTGATCCGGCAGGTCGGGCCGCGTGCGCGGATAGTCGGTCTGCTGCGTCTCCCAGGTGACGATCCCGCCCTTAACGTAGATCTTCCAGGAGCATGAGCCCGTACAATTGGCGCCGTGCGTGGAGCGCACGACTTTGTCGTGGCTCCAGCGGTTTCGGTAGGCGTCCTCCCACGTGCGGTCCTCGCCGGTGACGAGGCCGTGGCCGTCCGAGAACGTACCCACGTCCTTCTTGAAGAACATCAAGCGGTCGAGAAAATGGCTCACGATGTCACCTCAAGCGGTTGCGGGTTTGAGCGTGGGGCCGCCGCCGCGTTCGACGTCGAACAGCAAGCCGCCCTTGCGGGTGTAGACTTGCCAGGTGATGACGAGGCAGGAGACGTAGAAGGCGAGGAACGCCCAGAGGGCTGCTTCCGGTCCGCCGGTCATGGCGATCGAGGAGCCGTAGGCCTTCGGGATGAAGAAGGCGCCG
>CAYXQB010000004.1:0-34115 GCA_964466435.1 uncultured Flavobacteriaceae bacterium
ATTGAAGGGGAAATACGTGTGACTTATATAGCGCGTGACCGGTGCATGTAGCCGGGCGGCCGCGACCTGAAAACTGAATCATGCCGCCCGGCTACGCCGACCAAACGGATTTCTAACGCTGACCCAACGGATTTCTAACGGATATCTAACGCATGAAGTCGCAGAAATTGGCCGATCTAACGCATCTAACGGATTCGATTTTGCATCGCGGCTCAGTCGTCGTCGCGATAGGCGGTCCACGTCAGCGAAAAGCCGGAGCCGAAATTCGGGCTGCCGTCCGAAAGCCCAGCGAGCGCGTACACGTTCACCCGCAAATCCTTCGTCAGGCTGTGGCGCACATAGACGTCGACGTCCGTGGGGTCGGTCGAGGTCGCAAAAGCCGCCTCGCGCCAATCGATCGACGTGCCGATCTCGGTCTCCTTGCTGAGGTCGACGGAGAAGCCCGCGCCGGCCAGCCAGCCGTCCTCGCGATTGCGCCCTGCCGAGTCGCCCAGGAACCGGCGACCGCCTTTGACGCTGACGCTCACGCCGTCAAAGCCCTTCTCCAGCGTTGCAATGAGGCCGTAATCGACCTCGCCGGTGCCCAGGCCGCGGTCCTCGTCGCCTGTCGGCAAACGCACGCGGCCCATGACGTCGAGGTGAAGCTTTTCCGGCTTCCAAGAGAAGGTGTAGGTCGAGGACAACGACACGTCGCCAACGCCGCTTTCCATGCGCGTCGCCCCGCCGCCTTCGACCTCGCCGTCGTCGGTCACCGACGCCGGGCCGTCGATCTGCAGGAACGGAACGGTCACCTTGAACGCCAAGGGCGACATCGAATAGCGCGCCGAGACATATTCGTACCAAACCGTGGTGTCCTCAGTGTCGCCGTAGTCGCCGACGGAATACTCGGCCCCCGTCGAAAGGCTCAACCGGTCCGCTTGGGCGGGCAGTGCAGTACAGGCCGCGAAAGCGGCGGCCGAAAGCAGCCGGAATCTCAGGTCGAACATGCGTCCCCCATGGTCTTTTTGTCCCCGAACGCCACGAATCAAGTCGCACGTTCCAAAACCAGGACGCGGCAGCTAGTATTGTGTGTCAAGTTAACCGGTCCTTCGGCGATGGCGTGCAACGTCGTGAACCGGAAGCGGAAGCGAGAGCGAATGCGTAACGTCGTCGTGCAGGCCGTTGTTTCGGTGACGCTTTTCACCTGCGCCGCAGCAGGTGTTGCAGCGCCGCCAGCCTCCGCTGAGTCGCTTGCGGCACCGGTTGTAGCGGGTGATCTCGCAAAACTTGGACGCGGTATCGATGGTGTGGTGCTGACGGATCAGGCAGGCGCGAAGGTAACGTGGGAAGCGCTGGCCGGCCGGCCCCGCGCGGTCTTCTTCGGCTTCACGAAGTGCCCGGTGATTTGCCCGGTCACAGTCTGGGAACTGGACGCGGCGCTCGCGAAGATCGGCAAGGCGGCGGACGCAGTGCAGGTGGTCTTCGTCACGCTCGACCCCGAGCGCGACACGCCCGAAGCGATGAAATCCTACTTCTCGAGCTTTGGCGGCCGCGTGCGCGCCTTGACCGGCCCCTTGGCGGACATCGAGCGCGTCGCGAAGGCTTTCGACGTGGTGCGCGAGCGCGTGGCGCTGCAAGGCGGCGACTATACGCTCGACCACACCGCTGCCGTCTTCCTGCTCGGCAAGAACGGCGCGGTCGTCGACACCCTCGCTTACGGAACGCCGCAGGACGTAATCGTCAAGCGCTTGAGAAACCTGATCGCGCGCGCGCCGGTAAGAAAGAATTAACGGCGCGCGCCCACAACTCGACCGAGAGCGGCGGGAATGGAGTGTCGTGCCGAGTTTTGCGTATGAGGCAGCAGCCCCCGACGGCGCCATCGCCCGCGGCGTGATCGATGCGCCCACGCGCGGCGCCGCCGTCGAGCGCATCATCGCGTTGGGCCGCACGCCGGTGCGTGTCGTCGAGCAAGCGCCCGGCGCCGAACAGCCGTCGGCTTGGCGTTTCGCGCCCGCGTTCGGCATCGCGAACGAACGCCTTTCGCTGCAGCGCGAACTGGGCACGCTGCTTCAAGCCGGATTGAGCGTCGAACGCGCACTCACCGCGATGCAAGGATTGAGCACACGCCCGCGCACAAGATCGGCGGTCCAAAGCCTGCTCGACGGCCTGCGCGCCGGCGAGCCTTTGTCCGGCGCCATGCGGCGCGCCGATGTGTTCTTCCCCGAACCCACGCGCCGCCTCATCGCGGCGGGCGAAGCCAGCGGCAAACTTGGCGACGTGCTGGCGCGGCTCGCCGCCGCCGAAGCGCGCAACAAGGAACTCAAAGACCGCGCCATATCGGCGATGATCTACCCGGCGCTCCTCGTCGTGGTGATGGTGGTGGTCTTGGCGGTGATCTTCACGACCGTCATTCCGCGCCTCGCGCCGCTGTTTGCGCAAAGCGCCGACGCGCTGCCCTGGCCTGCAGCGGTTCTGCTGGCGCTTTCGCAGTTCTTCAACGCCTACGGCACGCTGGTCGTCGTTGCGCTTGTTGCCGCGTTGATTGCGGTTCTCTACGCGCTGCAACAAACGGCCACGCAAGTGGCGCTCGCGCGCTGGTCGCTGAAGTCGCGCCTGCTGCTCGACATTCCGCGCAGCTATCATGCGGCGCAGTTTGCGCGCAACGTGGCGATGCTGTTGACCGGCGGCCTGCCGCTGAACCGTGCACTCGAAACGGCGCAAGCCGCGGTCGCAAACGTGCACTTGCGCCAACGTCTTTCCGGCACCATCGAACTCGTGCGCCAAGGCAAGCCGATGAGGACCGCGCTGGCCGCGACCGACGCGTTGCCGCCCGCCGTCATCGAGTTCGCCGCCGTCGGCGAGGAAACCGGACGCCTCGCGCCCATGCTGAACGAAGCGGCCGACATCCTCGACCGCGACGTGCAGACAAAGCTCGACCGCTTGTCCGCGCTCCTGCTGCCTGCCGTGACGATCATCCTCGGCATCGTCGTCGCCGCGATCATGAGCGGCGTGGTTGGTGGCATCCTTGCCGCCAACGAGCTCGCGCTATGACCCGCGGCTACTCGCTCATCGAGATGATCGTCGCGCTGGGCATCATGGCGCTGATCGTGGTCGTCGCGACGCCCGCGGTGCAGGCCTCGGTCGACCGCATGACGTTGCGCGCCGACACGCGCGCACTGATGACAGAACTCAGGCGGCTGCGCGAAGAAGCGCTCGACAGTCAAACCGACATCACGCTCGCCGTAGCCGGAAGCACGCCGAACGCGCTCCAAGTCTCGAACGGCAGCGTCATCGCTCTGTCGCCGGGAACCGGCATAGGCGCCGAGAACGTGACCATCGCCTGGGACGGCACGATCCGAGGGCAACTCACGCTCGTGCGCGGTACGGCCGAAGCGTCGGTGACGGCGGATCCGCTCACCGGCCGGCCTCTGCAGCGAGGCGCACAATGAAGGCCGAGCGCGGGTTCACGATTGCCGAAACGCTGGTTGCACTCGCAATCCTCGCGGTAACGCTTGTCGCGCTCTACGAAGCGATGGGCACCGGCATTCGTGCCTTCGACAAGGCCGCGCAGACCGAAGAGGCGGTCCTTGTCGCTCAATCGCAGATCGATCAAGTCGTTGCGCTTAGGCGTCTGCCGCCGGTGCAGCGCGGGACGATCGCCGGCACGCAATTCGAATGGCGCGTCACTGTCGTCGAGCAGGAACGGGCTGCCGCCGGAATCGCGCCGGCAATCTTGCGCGTCGCCGTGACATGGCCCGGAAACTCGAAAGGCATCGCGATCGACCGTTTGGTTCTGCTTGAAGCGGAGCCGGCGACACCATGAGAGGTTTCTCGCTGCTCGAACTCGTGATCGCGCTGGCGCTGCTGGGCTTCATCGCCGTCGCTATGACGAGCGGCATCGGCTTCGGCGCACGCGCGTGGGAAGCGAGCGAACAGAAAGTCGACAGTGTCGAGCAATTGCAGGGCGCGCAAAACCTGCTTCGCGCATTGCTGCAACGCGCGGTGCCGCGCGAGCTCGATCCGGCATTCGCAGTCGACTTGGATTTGTTCCGAGGTTCGGCCACCACGCTATCGTTCACCGCGAACGCCCCATCGGCCTTCGGTACGCTGGGCTTGACCCGGTTCGAGCTGCGCATCGAGGGCGAGCCCGCCGCTCAGCGTTTGGTCATGTCCTGGCAAGGCACCAACGACGCGGCACCGGCCAAAGCACGACAACTTCTCGCCGGCGCGCAGCGCATCGACATCTCCTACGCCGCACGCGATCAGTCGGGCGTATTTCGCTGGAGTGACAGTTGGCGCGACCAATCCGGCGCGCCGGCCCTGGTGATGATCCGCGCCTCGTTCCCCGCGGGCAGCAAACGCCGGTGGCCCCCGCTGATCGTCCGCACGCGCATCACGCACGACCCTATGTGCGCGTACGATGTCGGCACGTTCGGGTGCCACAATGCGTGAACCTCTGTCGATCGACTTCGGCGCGCCCGTGAAGTTCGCAGACCTGCCGCGTCTGGCCTCGGCATTCTTCACGTGGTGGTTTGGCGAGTTGCGCGCGATGGTTCCGTTTGCGGGCGCCCGGCAGACGGCGCGCGGCACGTTGCTCTACGCACACCGCGATCGCTGGTTCTTGCTGCACCCCGCGGCCGAGCGCCCTGTGACCCTCGATCCGTCGGCAAGCGATGGTGCGTTGGCGGATCAGATATTGCATCTCGCGAACGGCGCGCCGCTGTCGCGCCTCACACTGTTGCTGCCCCGCGATCAAGTCATCATTCGGCGCCTGGAATTGCCGCACATGTCGGACGACAACCTGCGCCAAGCGGTTGATCTCCAGGTCGATCGCCTGTCGCCGTTCAAGAGCGACGCCGTGCGCACAGCGACGCGCGCCGCCGGCTACGACGCCGAAAAGGGATTGATGCTGATCGATGTGGCCATCGCGCCGCTCGCGCGTGTGGAGCCGATCGAGCAACGCTTGCGCGCCGTAGGGCTTGCGCCCGCCGCCGTGGACATCGAAGGCCAGGATGGCGCCCCGCAAGGCTTCGACCTGGCCGAACCGCGTGGTGTCGAAGAAACATGGCGCCGGCGCCGGCTTAACCTGGGTCTGGCTTTGCTCGGGGCCGCCATTTGGGCGCTTGCGATTTACGCTTGGAACGAAGCGGGCGAACGGGAAATCGCAAACTGGGAGGGCCAAATCGCAGCGCTCCGGCCGGCAGCTGAAAGCAGCGCCGCGCTACGGAACGATCTCGAAGGCATGGCCGCACCGGTGGCCCGCGCGAACGCGCACCGCCCCGATGCGATGCTCGCCGTACTCCAGCAACTGACCGGCATTTTGCCGAACACTTGCCGCGTCGTCGACTTGCGCATCGAAGGCCGCGCCGTACAATTCTCCGGCCTGTCGCCGGACGCACCGGCTCTCGTCGGCATTCTTGAAGCGTCGGACGCATTCGCGGACGTCAAGTTCATCTCGCCCGTCGTGCGCAAGAGTGGCAGCGCGCTCGATCGATTTGAAATCACGATGCTGCGGCAAGGCGCGGCGCCATGAGAGTGACCCTTTCCCCACTGCATCAGCGCTGGCTAGCAGGCGCTCTCCTTGCAGCAGCGCTCGCGCTCGCCGCGATATTCGTCGTCGGGCCGGTTTGGGGCTCAATCGTTCGGCACGAGGAACGCGTCGCCATGCTGCGCGAGCAAGCGTCGCGGCTGGAAGCTCTCGCGAACGCAAGGCCACGTCTCGAAGCTGCGCTGCGTGAGGCGTCGTCCAACAAGGACCTTCAGAATCTCACTTTCGCCAGTGTGGACGCTAGCGTCGGCGCCGCCGATCTCCAGGCAACGCTGAACCGCATCGTCTCTGCAGCCGGTGGCGTCGTCATGAGTGGTCAGGCCGTGACGGACCGGGCAGGTGCGGCCCCCTCCGAAGTCGCCGTTCAAGCAGTGATCGAAGCGGACATCGCGGCTCTTGTGCAGTCGCTGCATACGATCGGCGCATCGCGGCCACTTCTAAAGGTCGAGAAACTTACGATTAAGGAGCCCGACGGCGAATGGACCGCTGTCGGCCCTCAGCCGAACGTGCCGAACAAACTGATCGTGGAAATGGTCGTATCGGCTTTCACGAGGCGGCCGTCATGAGCCGGCGCGGGACGGCGCTCACGAAAGTGCTCGGCGTGGTAGCTGTGACGGGCCTCATTGCGCTTGGGGCGGCATTCGTACCGTCGCCGATGCAGCTGTTCTCGGCGTTCGATCGCCCCGCCGAGGTCGCTGTAACGAAGCCGCCGCGCCTCGCGTTGCACGAGCTGCGGCAACTCGATGCCTTTGCGGACATCGTAGCCCGCCCAATCTTCAATGAGGGCCGCAAACCTGATCCCCTGACGCGCCCCGCCACGACGGCAGGGTCCGCCACCGGAACCGATCAAGGCGAGTTGTCGGAGTACCGCCTGGTCGGCATCGTTGCCGACAGCGTTACGCAGCGCGCAATCGTCGAGCGCCCGGGCGCGTCATCGGTGCGCCTCGCGCCGGGTGACAATCTTGCCGGCTGGCGTATCGACAAAATCGACGCGAAGGGAATCGTTGCCAGCAAGGACATGCGTTCCGTTCGCATTGCGATTCCAAAGGCCCAACCGCGCAGCGCAACGCCTTAGAGCGAACCGGAGCGCTCCGTCACGCATAAGTGTAATGCTTGCGTGTAACAACCCCCAGTGGCCACCATACAGCGTCCGGTGAACTGCGATTCGTTCATTGGCGGGGACGACTGGGATACTTGAGGGGACGAATGCCATCGCAAAGCGACGCCCGGAGGCGTTTGCACTTGGCCGCGTGCTGGGTTGCGTCGACGCTTGCGCTGGCCGCGTGTGCCCCTGAGCCGCCCGCCGCGATCGCAGCCGAACCGCCGCCTCCACCCGTTAAGAGCGAGCCGCCACAGGATCGCAGTACGGTTCTGCTCGAAGACGACGAGCCTACTGGCCCAAAAACGGAAATATTTTCGGCCACCGCGCCGCAAGCTCCGACCCCACGGCCGCGCGATAGCGGCGGTCCGATGGGCGACGTCACGCTCGACTTCGCCGACGCCGACGTGAAGGACGTCGTGCGCACAGTCTTAGGTGACACTCTGAAAGTGCCGTTTCTCATCGACCCCGCGGTTCAGGGGCGCGTCACGCTGAAGACAAGCTCGCCACTCCGGCGCGACGACGTGGTGGCCGCGCTTGAGACGGCGCTCAAGGCGAATGGTGCCGCAATCGTGTTCGCCGACAACGTCTACAACGTTGTTCCCGCGGCAGAGGCGCCCAAGCGCACCGACGGCTTTGCCGTCGCAGGATCGGCCCGGGCACGCATACCGGGTTACGGCGTAGAGATCGTACCGCTGCGCTTCATTGCTGCCGCCGAAATGAAAAAGGTGCTGGAGCCGATGGCACCGGCCAGCGGCATTCTGAGCGTCGATGCGACGCGCAATTTGATCTTCATTGCGGGTACCGGCCAAGAGCGTGCGGCTATGCTCGAGTCCATTCGCCTCTTCGACGTCGACTACATGCGCGGCATGACCTACGCGCTCGTGCGGCCGGACCATGTCGACGTCCCGGCCCTGGCGCAGGAGCTGAGTCGTGTGTTTGCGTCCACACGCGGGCCCGGCGCCGGACTGATCCGCTTCGTTCCGTTGACGCGGGTGAACACACTTTTGATCGCCTCGCCGAGCGCGGCGTTGCTGCGCGATGTATCGCGTTGGGTGAACCGCCTCGATGTGCCGCCGCGTGGGCCGGGGCGGCGCATCTATTACTACCGCCTCCAAAACGCGAAAGCGGAGGATGTCGGACGCTCGCTCGCATCGATCTACGGCGCCACATCGGTCGATCTTTCGAACATAGAAGCCCCGCCGCAAGATCAACCCTCTGTCGATGGGTTCGAAACCGGCATCGACGCGCCGCCGCCCGCCGATCCGGCGGCGCAAGCTGCGCCGCGCCCGCGGCCTGAACCTCAGCGCGCATCGGAGAGAGGTCCGCACATCGCAGTCGATCCGTCGAACAATGCCCTCATTATCCGCGCTGACGGGACCGAGTTTGCCTCGCTCGAACGCTTCCTGCGCGAGATCGACGTGGCCCCCGACCAGGTGTTGATCGAGGCGACGATCGCCGAAGTCACGCTGAACGACGATCTGAAATACGGCGTCGAGTGGTTCTTCAAAAACGCAGACCAGTCGTTCAAGCTAAGCAAAAGCGGCACAGTCTCCTCGTTTTTCCCAGGCTTTGCCTTCCGCTACACGGTGCCCGATGTCGACGTGGCGCTGAGCGCGCTCGGCGCCGTCACCGACGTGAAGATCATCTTTTCGCAAAAGCTGCTCACCCTGAACAACAAGATGGCGCTGCTCCAGGTGGGCGATCAGGTGCCCATCATCACGCAGACCGCTACGGGCGTGCGCGATGCCACGGATTTGACCGTTGTGAACTCGGTCCAACTGCGCGACACCGGCATCTTGCTGCGCGTGACGCCGCGCATCGGCAAGAGCGGAATGGTCTTCGTCGACGTGCGCCAGGAGGTCAGCAACGCGATCGCAACGGAAACCTCGGGCATCGACTCGCCGACAATTCAGCAGCGCAAGATCTCAAACACGATCGCCGTCCAGGATGGCGACTCCATCGTGCTCGGTGGACTAATCCGTGATAGCCTGAGTTACAGCGACAGCGGCATACCGGTACTGAAGGATGTGCCCCTGCTCGGAAAACTGTTTGGAACGACGACCGTTAACGGCGACCGGACGGAATTGCTTGTCTTTCTGCGCCCGCGTATCGTACGCAGCCCGGCCGCGGCCCGCGAAATGACGGAAGAGTTGCGAAATGGCTTCCAAGGCCTTGGCGACCTGTTGGCGCGGGACGGCGTTGCGCGCCCGCGCAGCGGCAGTCCTCGGGTGAACCCTTAGCCCGCCCACTTCGAGCGGGTGAGGGATGGGGGTGAGGGTGGCCGAACCACACGCTGAACGAACCGAAAGAAGTCACGAGCATGGCGTCGCTTTGGTCGCCGTTCTCGGCTTCTTGGCCGTCATGTCCTTGATCACGATCGGCATCGTCGGCGCCGCGCGCATGACGGCAAACAGCGCTTCGCGCGAGCTGATCCGCGCTCAAGCGCAGGCGGCGGTCGAGAGCGGCATCGACCACGCGATCGCCAAGCTGCTGACGGCACAAGGCTTCGCACCACCGCTACTGACGAAGCCTGAGGCTATCGAAGTGGGTGGCTTCCGGGTTGTGATCTCCGTCCGGCCCGAATTCGCGAAAGTCGATCTGAACTATGCCGACGGCAATCTTCTGGCGATGGTGTTCGAGGCTGGCGGCGCCGACAAGCGCAGAGCGCAAGCAATTGCCGCAGCCGTAGAGGATTGGCGCGATGGCGACGATCTGGTGCGCGTAAACGGCGCCGAACGGCGTCAGTATGAGGACGCGGGCGCTTCGCGCGTCCCGGCGAACCGGTTCTTCGGTTCGCCGGACGAGCTTAGCTTGGTGCTTGGCATGAACCGGCTGCTCTACGATTGTGTGCGGCCGGAGGTAACGATATTGGCGCAACGCCAAGGCATCGACATCGATTTCGCAAACGACGCAATCCGCCGCGCCGCGGGGATCGACACCCCGCCGCTGGGCGCCCCAGTGCCCATGCAGCCTGGCGACGTGTTCGAGATAACCGCAAGGCTGAACGACACTAGGCGCGGCGTACGCCGGGCCGAACGCGCGGTCGTGCGCATCACCGGCAACCCCTCCGATCCCTACGCGGTGCTTTCGATTGAACCCGCCCATCCTTTGGACGAAGCGGCTGCACGCAGTTGCCCGAAGCGCGTGGCGGCGGCACGCTAATGTTGGATGCGACCTACGATTGGCTGATCCTGCTGATCGCCGCACCATTCATTGGCAGCTTCTTGAGCGTACTCGTCGTACGCCTGCCGAAGGGCGAAGACGTGGTCGCATCGCGCTCCCGCTGCCGCAACTGCGCAAAACCGCTCTCGCCACACGAGTTGCTCCCGATCATTAGCTGGGCAATCCAAGGCGGCAAATGCCGAAGCTGCGGCGCGAAGATCGCTTGGCTCTATCCGGCACTCGAAATCGGCGCAGTTTTGATTGTACTGTGGGCGATGTCGGTCGGCATGGATGGATGGACGCTCGCCGCCACGTGCGTGCTTGGCTGGGCCCTTCTGGCACTCGCAGCAATGGATTTGCGCGACCTCATCTTGGCAGACGCGCTCACGCTACCGCTGATCGCGGTCGGACTCGCCGTCATCGGAGCGTGGAATCCGGACGCGTTGGTTTGGCACCTCGCGGGTGCCGTGGCGGGCTTTGCGTTGATGGTTGGCGTTGCCCGTGTCTACCGGCTGCTGAGGGGGCGCGAGGGACTTGGGTTCGGTGACGCCAAGTTGATGGCCGGGGCAGGGGCTTGGACCGGCCTTCTCGGGCTTGGGACCGTGCTGCTTTATGGCTCCCTGCTGTCGCTCGCTTTGGTTGTGCTTTTGCGCGGAACCGGGCGGTCCTTCGAGGCCGAAACCCCCATTCCTTTCGGCGCGGGGCTTGCACTGGGCTTTTGGTTGACGTGGCTCTACGGCCCGCTGCTCTTGGGATAGTATAGAACCTTGGGGCAGCGGCCGCAGACGGCTGCAAACCGAGGGTATTTCAATGTCCGCCGCCGCCGAGGCGACCAAAAGCGTCGAGCAAAACCTGATCGACCACCTGCGCCAATCCGGCAAGCTGGATGACGAAGGCGCGGCGCGCGCATGGCGCGTTTTCGAACACACGCGCGTTAGCCTTACCAAGATTTTGCTCGAACTCGGGCTGGTGCCGGAGCGCGATCTGGTGGCGGCGTTCGCCGGCGGGCTCGGTATTACTTTGGCCGAGGGACCCGAATATCCGCTCGAGCCTGTGCTCCCTGACGCAGTAACCTCGCGCTTTCTCATGGATGCGAAAGCGGTGTTGTTGTCGGCGACCGACGATACGGTGACGATCGCGGCTCACGATCCTCTCGACCGCTTCGTGGTCGACGCCGTGGGGCTTGCGACGAACCGGCGCGTTATCGTGAAAGCCGCCGCAGCCACCGATATCGAAGAGGCGTTGCGCAGGCTCTACACAAGCGGCGACGCGGATACACTGGCCGCTGCGGCCGAAAGCGCGCAAGGCGCGACCGAGGCGGACGTGGCCCGCTTGCGCGAAAGTGCGAGCGAAGCACCGGTAATCCGCTTCGTGAACAGTCTGATTTCGCGGGCCGTCGAAGCAGGCGCCTCCGACATTCACATCGAGCCGCTGGAACGGCGCCTGCGTATTCGCACGCGCATCGACGGCGTGCTTAAGGAAGAAGAGCCGGCCGCACTCGAGCTTGCGCCCGCAATCGTCTCTCGCATCAAGATCATGAGCGGCCTCAACATCGCCGAGCGGCGCCTGCCGCAAGACGGCGCGGTGAAGCTCGCCGTGCGCGGCAAAGAGATCGATCTGCGCATCGCAACCGCACCTGTAACGAACGGCGAGTCGGTCGCGCTTCGCATCTTGGACAAGTCTGCGGTCGCCCTCGACTTCGACGCGCTCGGCTTTGACGCGGCGATGCAGCAGAAGCTGGCGGTACTGCTCAAGCGGCCGAACGGCATCTTTCTGGTGACAGGACCGACGGGCAGCGGCAAAACGACGACGCTCTACGCGGCCTTGCAGACCTTGAACACCTCGGAGCGCAAGATCCTCTCCGTCGAGGATCCGGTCGAATACAAGATCGCAGGCGTCAACCAAGTGCAGGTCAAACCCGAAATCGGCCTGACCTTCGCGAACGTGCTACGCTCGTTCTTGCGGCACGATCCGAACGTGCTCTTGGTTGGCGAAATCCGCGACCCCGAGACGGCACGGATCGCCGTGCAGGCCGCATTGACCGGTCACCTTGTGCTCTCGACCGTTCACACGAACAGCGCCGCAGGGGCGTTGACGCGTCTCCTCGACATGCACGTCGAGGACTATCTTCTAACCTCCACCATCGTGGGCATTCTATCGCAGCGCCTCGTGCGCGTGCTCTGCAATGCATGCAAGGAGCCCGTAGCACTCGGCGCCGACTGGACGTCCGAACTGTCGGCACTGGGCCAGGGTCCTGGCGCGAAGGCATTCCGGGCCAAGGGCTGCGCCGCCTGCAACGGTACAGGCTACAAAGGCCGCACGGTCGTCAGCGAGTTGCTGGTGCCCGACGAGAAGATTCGCCGCTTGGTGAGCGAGCGGGCAGGGGCCTCGCAAATCCACACAACCGCGGTCGCAGGCGGTATGGAAAGCTTGAGACGGGCTGGTTTGCGAAAAGTACTTGAAGGCGTGACGACGACAGAGGAAGTTGCGCGCGTCGCGCAAGAAGAAGGGTGACGGCTATGCGTCGCAAGACGAAGCGGAACGATCGGCGGAGCGAGCGTGGGTACTCGCTGCTTGAACTCTTGGTCGCGCTCGCGATTCTGAGCCTGATTATCGCCATCGCCGCTCCGCGGCTGATCGGATATTTCGAGGCTTCGAAGGCAAAGACTGCGAAGATTCAAATCGCCAATCTCTCGACCGCGATGGACCTCTACTACCTCTCGAACGGCGCTTACCCGACGGAGCAGCAGGGCTTGAAGGCGTTGGTCGAAAAGCCAGAGGGTGCGAACGCTTGGGACGGCCCCTACCTGAACAAGGCAGACGGGATCATCGACCCCTGGGGGCGGCCCTACACATACAAGCAGCCCGGAACCCACGGAAAAATCGACATCGCCTCGCTGGGTGCCGACGGCAAGGAAGGCGGCACCGGCGAGGACGCGGATATCGGCTCCTGGTAGGGGCAATCCAAGCGCTTTCGTATGGCGTATACTCACCCGTGGGCGGCCAATATAGTTTGGCGCCTAAGGTGGAGCCATGAGCCTAATTCCAAATTCCGTGATCGAGCGGCGGTGGCTGGAATCGATCGCTCGTATTCAAACCGGCCGGCTAACGTTCGTCGCCCCGAACGGCGAGGAACATGTCGTCACAGGTCCGATATCCGGCCCGCAAGCACGGTTTCACATAAAGTCATGGGACGTGATAGCGCGCGCCGTCACGCGCGGCGACATCGGCCTTGGCGAGGACTACATTGCCGGTGCATGGGAAACGGACAGCGTCGAGGCGCTATTCTCGCTGTTCCTGCTAAACCTTGATCACCTCGAAGGTTACGCGCACGGCGGCTTCTTGAACCGTCTCGGCTTCGTGATCATGAACTCGATCGTGCGCCGCAACAGCGAGAGTGGCAGCCGCCGCAACATCGAAGCCCACTACGACGTCGGCAACGACTTCTACGCGCTGTGGCTCGACGAGACGATGACCTACTCGTCCGCGCTCTACGCGGGAAAGCCGCTTGAACTCGCCCAAGCGCAGCGCGCGAAATACGCCCGCATCCTTGACAGGTTCGCCAACCCAAAGTCGCGCGTGCTCGAAGTCGGCTGCGGCTGGGGTGGGTTTGCGGAAGAAGCCGTGGCGCGCGATCACGACGTAACAGGCATCACGATCTCGCCCTCGCAACACGGCTTCGCGACGCAACGTTTGGGCGCCAAAGCCGATATCCGTCTCGAAGACTACCGCAGCACCAAAGGTCTCTACGACATGGTCGTCTCGATCGAGATGTTCGAGGCGGTTGGCGAACGCTACTGGCCGCGCTACTTCCAGGCGCTCAGCGAGCGTCTCAGCCGCGGCGGCCGCGCGGTCGTGCAAACGATCACCGTGCGCGACGACATATTTGACGGTTACCGTACGCGTAGCGACTTCATCCGCCACTATGTGTTTCCGGGAGGCATGCTGCCCTCGGTCGCGCGCTTTGCGGAGGAGGCGGCGCGCGCCGGTTTGAAAGTGCGCGACGTATTCTCGTTCGGACAGGACTACGCGCAGACGTTGCGCGCCTGGTCGAAACGCCAGAAGGCCGCGGAAGAAAAAATTCGTGCGCTTGGCCACGGCGACCCTTTCCTTCGCAACTGGCACTTCTATCTCGGCATTTGCGCCGCGGCCTTCGCTGTGGGACGCACGGACGTTCACCAAGTGGAGCTAGCGCATGCGTAAGGTACTGATCGCGGCTGTAGCCGTTGCCGCTATGACGGTCACCGCGCTTGCGATGGCGCGGCCGCCGGAACTCAGCTCAACGATTAGCGCCACGAAACCGTACGGCAGCGGCTCGCTCACCTGGCTCGTCTTCACCGCCTACGACGCAACGCTGTGGACCGATGCGGCGCAGTGGTCGATGAACGCGCCGTTCGCGCTCACGTTGCGTTACCGCATGTCGTTCTCGACCGAGGAGTTGGTCGAGCGCACCGTAGAAGAAATGGCGAAGGTCGGTCCGTCGATACCGAAGGACGCACTGAGCCGCTACGCCGCCGCCCTTAATCGAGCCTTCCCGGCCGTCAAAGACGGCGACCGCATCACCGCACTGCACGTGCCTGGCAAAGCTGTGCGCTTCTTCCACAACGGTCGCCCCACGGCCGAAGTCGGCGACGCGACGTTCGCGGATCCGTTCTTCGGCATCTGGTTTTCGCCCAAAACGTCCGAGCCCAAGCTGCGCGCGCGCCTGCTTAGCCTGCGCTAGGCGCCGGCGGCGGCCGCAAATTCGACTGGCGCGACGGGCTCAATGGGCGCGCGCGGGAGCCACGGTGCGCGTACGCCCAATCGCTCGGCAACAGCCATGGCGCTCATCAGGCCATCTTCGTGGAAGCCGTGACGCATATAGGCGCCGCAGAACCACGTGTTTCGTGCACCCTGAATACCGGCAAGCGTACTCTGCGCAGCGATCGCAGCCGTGTCGAACACGGGATGGTGGAAGGTCGTCGTATCGAAAATGTCCTCGCGAGCGATCTTGTCCCCTGGGTTGAGCGTGACGAACAACGGATAGCGTTGATCGATCGACTGCAGCCTGTTCATCCAATACGTAAGCGTGACGGCCGCCTCGTTGCCCTCGCGCCCTGCGTGATAGTTCCACGCTGACCAGCAGCGTCTGCGCTTCGGCATGAAGCGCGGATCCTTGTGCAGGAAGGCGACGTTTTCCTGGTAACGCACGGCAAGCAGCGCCGCGCGCTCCGCATCGCTCGGGTCGCTTAGAAGGGCGAGCGCCTGGTCGCTGTGGCACGCGAATACCACATGATCGTAGAGCGCCTCGTGCCCTTGCGTGTCCTTGACGCGCACCGCGCCGCGGTAACGTTCGACGATCGCGGCGCCGCGACCTGTGACGGGCGGGCTCTTCAGCGTCGCCGCGATCCGCTCGACGTATTGCTGCGAGCCACCGTCGACCGTCAGCCACTGCGGCTGCCCGTCCATCGAGAGAAGACTATGATTGTTGAAAAAGGTGACGAAAACCTTCGCGGGGAACGCAAGCATCTGCTGCGGCGGACAGCTCCAAATCGCGCCCGAAATGGGAAGCAGGTAGTAGCGTCTGAACTTCTCGCTCAACCCCATCTCGTCGATAAGTTCGCCGAGCGTGATCTCTGGCGCATCGGCGACCCTCTGCATCACCTCCCCGTTGAACCGCATAACCTCACGGAACAGCCGGATGAACCATGGACGAAGCAGATTGCGCCGCTGTCCGAAGATCGTGTTCAGATCTTGGGCGCCCCATTCGAGCCAACCGTCGCGCATTGTAAACGCGTAGGTCATATCGCTGTTCTTGACCTTAACGCCAAGCCTTGCGAACAACGCCGTCAGGTTTGGATAGTTGCGCTCGTTGAACACGATGAACCCGGTATCGACCGGGATGATCCGGTCGCCGTGTTTGACCGTAATTGTACGGCTGTGGCCGCCGAGCCGCGGCTCTTTCTCATAGAGGGTGACGGAGTGCTTGTGCTGAAGCAGATAGGCGGCGGAGAGCCCCGCAATGCCGCTGCCGATGATCGCAATATTGGCCATGGGCGGTTTACGTGACACGCCCGGCTCCGGATCACCACCCATGACCAGGGCACCGCTTAGAATCGGTACCCTGGCTGCCTACGGCGCACCTGCCGTGGCGTTCGCGATCCTGTTGCTACCCCCCTATGTGTTTCTGCCCGGTTTTTACACCCAGACGCTGGGCCTTCCGCTCGACTGGATCGGTTACATAATCATTCTGTCGCGCGTCTTCGATGCCTTTACCGACCCCATGATCGGCTACCTGAGCGACCGCACGCCCGGCCGATTCGGGCGGCGGAAGCCTTGGATCCTGGCCGGTACGCCGCTCGCGATCTTCGCCGTGCTCATACTCTTCGCGCCGGGCGAGAGCCCGACGCTGGGCCTGTTCGCTGTCGGTATCTTCACGCTGACACTGGCCTGGACGATGCTTCTTCTGCCCTACAGCGCATGGGGCGCCGAACTCTCGGGCGACTACGACGAACGCACACGCATCACAAGCGTCCGTGAGGGCGTGGGCTTGTTCGGAACCCTGCTCGCCGCTTCGACCCCGACGGCCTTGACGGCGGCAGGCTATACCGACCCGCGGGTGCACATGGCGGCATTGGCAGCACTCGTTGTCGTCCTGATGGTGCCGACGGTCGCGTGGCTCCTGATCAAGGTAGCCGAGCCGCTACCGCTAACGAGCGTCCGCGTATCGCTCCACCACGGGATCAGGGCTATCGCCGGCAACGCGCCCTTCCGCCGCTTGATCCTCGCGTACCTTCTCAATGCTTTCGCAAACGGTTTGCCGGCAACGCTATTTCTCCTTTTCGTGAGCCACGTGATCGGCGCACCGGACGCCTATGGTCCTCTGCTCCTCGCGTACTTTCTGGCGGGTCTGTTGGGCATTCCGATCTGGTCGCTCGTCGCGCGCCGCTTGGGCAAACACAAGACGTGGGTCATCGCGATGATGGTCGCCTGCGGCGCCTTTGCGTTTACGCCGTTTGTTGTGGGGCAGGGCGACGTCGTGCCGTTCCTCATCATATCGATAGTCTCCGGCACCGGCTTCGGCGCAGACCTCGTCCTGCCGAGCGCCATCCAAGCCGATGTCGTGGACCTCGACACGAAGGCATCCGGCGAACAGCGCACGGGTCTGTTTTTCGCGTTGTGGGGGATCGCGACAAAACTGTCGTTCGCCCTGGCCGCCGTCTCGCTGCCAGTGCTGCACTGGGTGGGATTTGATGCGACCGCCTTCACCGAAACAGGCCGGTCGGCGAACGGTCCTGACGCCCTATTCGCGCTGGCAATGCTCTACGCGGCTGTCCCCGTCGGACTGAAGCTCGTCGCGATGGCGCTGATGTGGAATTTCCCGCTGAACGCCGAGCGCCAGCGGGAAATCCGATCCGCGATCGAAGCGGCGTAACTACTTCGCGACTTCCATCTCGTCGAGAAGACGCTTCGCGCCGTCGACCTTGTCCATGACCCAGCGCATGTAAAGCGCATCGACATGGATCGTCCGGTTGATTGCGGTGTCGAACCACCAGTCTGAGATGACGCCGTCGAGCGTGCCATCGAACGCAAGCCCGACAAGTTCGCCGTTCGCATTCAGCGTGGCCGAGCCGGAATTGCCGCCGGTGATGTCGACCGTCGACAGGAAGTTCACCGGGACGGTGCCAAGCGCCGGGTTCTTGTACGGCCCGAAGTCCTTCGCCCGGATGACCGCGAGCTGCTTCTCGGTCGCGTCGAACGGATCGCGCCCGGTCGCCTTCTCGACGATGCCCTGCGGCGTCGTGAACGCGTTCCACTTCACGCCGTCCCGCGTGCGGCTCTTTACGTGGCCGTAGGTCAACCGCAGCGTTCCGTTCGCATCGGGATAGAGCGCGCGACCAATCGACTTCGCATGCTCGCGATATGCGGCGATGTAGGCGCTGCGGGCGATATGCATACGCCCGTCGCGATCTTTAGCTTTGTTTTCTTTGGCGATATCTTCCCCATACATCGCGACCGCAAGCTTGAGGAACGGATCGGAGGAGGCCTCAATCTCCTTCGCAGATTTGTCGAGCCAGCCCACGCGCGTGGGCGTGTCGGCAAGCTTCGTGTCGGCGTAGAGGCGGTTAAGTCCGATACGTTCCAGGCCGCTGTCGAGGCCGGGGTTCCGTTCATCGGCCGCCAGCAAGCGATACTGCACCAGCGCAGCTTCGAACAGACGCCGGTCGACGCGAGGGTCCAAGCGGCGCTCAATCTGAGTCAGACGCTCCGTCACCAGGCGCCGGTCGCGATCTTGAAAGCCCGGTTCGCGGTCGGCGTCAGCTTTCTCGCGCTCCTTGGCCCAGCGATAAAGCGCGCGCGCCGCGCCGAGCAGCTGACCGCGGCCGAGCAAACCGTAGCGCACCGCGTTCATGCGAGCCGCCGCCGCTTCTGCGGCAACCGCATCCAGCGTCGCGACAGTCTGGCTCATACCCGGCTTGGCCGCAGCCCAGCTGCGGAACACGCTTTCCTGTGCGGTCTTCTTGTCGACCAAGGAAATGGCTTCCGCGCCGGTCAGCTGGCCGGCGAGCTTCTTCTTGAAGTTGTCGGCGCCACGCAGTGCGTTCGCGTACTTGATCGCCGCCGCGTTATCGCCGGCGGTAGCCGACGTGATCTGCTCCGAGTACTCCGACAGCAAGCGCTGCTGCAGCGGGTAGAGTTCCTGGTAGTAGTGCTTCGTTTCGGCCGCTGTGCGCAATCTCTCGGTCAAACCCGGAAATCCCGCCAGCATCACGAAATCGCCTTCGGCAACGCCCTTCTTCGCTAGTTTCAGATAAGACTTCGGTTTGTAGGGCACGTTTTCCTTTGCGAACGGCTTTGCTGAGCCGTCCGGCGCGACATAGGCGCGATAAAAGCCGAAGTCGCCCGTATGACGCGGCCACTGCCAATTGTCGACCTCGCCGCCGTAGTTTCCGATACCGCCCGCCGGCACGTAAACAAGCCGCACGTCCTGAATTTCGAGCATCTGCTGCAGATAGTAGGTCGATCCCCCGTAGTACGCGCGCACGTCGCAACGCCTGCTGGGCTGACTCTCGCACGCAGCGATCAGCGCCTTCTGATTCTTCTCCAGCGCGTCGAAACGCGCCTTACCGGCTGTCGTGTCGGTAATCCCGGCGAGCATCTGCGAGGTCACATCCCGCAAGTCTTCGATCACGAAGATGCGCGAACCGGGCGCCGCGGGCAGTTCGTCCGCCAGTGTCGCTGCATAAAAGCCGTTCGTGAGCAAATCGCGCTCTGGCTTCGAATTGTATTGGACTGAACCGTAGACGCAGTGATGGTTGGAAACGACGAGGCCCTGCGCGCTCACGAAGCTCGCCGAACAACCGCCAAGCGACGCTATGGCGTTCATCGGTGCAGCCTGCAGATTGGACAGCGCAACTGGGTCGAGCTTTGCGCCGGCAGCTCGCATTTGAGCGGCGATTTCACCGGCTTGGCCCGGCAACCACATGCCTTCGTCGGCACGGACGATGGCGGCCAGTGCGGATGTTGCAACGGCCAAAGCGATGATTTTGCGCACGACAATTCCCCTGAATCTGGCGTGGGCCGTTGCTAGCGAACGGCAATCAGTGACGCAAGGGAAGGGTCGCACCAATCAGCCGAATTTCGCCGCGATATGCCGAAAATAGGAGTCTACGTCGAGGCCTTTTCCCGTGACGCGTGTGACGAGTTCCTCGGTCGGCACGCGGTCGCCGGAACTGTAGATCTTGTCGCGGAGCCAGGTGCGCAGCGGCGTGAACTCGCCGCGCCCGATTTGCTCCTCAAGCCCGGCGTTCTTCGTATAGGTCTCCGTCAGCTGCGCGGCGTAGAGACTACCCAGCGTATAGGTCGGGAAATAGCCGAACATGCCCGAAGCCCAGTGGCCGTCTTGCAGAACGCCGGTGACGTCGCTCGTTGGTTTGATCCCGATCAGCGAGACGCTGCGTTCGTTCCAGGCATGCGCCAGATCGGCGACCTTGAGGTCGCCCGAGATCATAGCGACCTCGAGTTCATACCTCAGCAGAATATGAAGGTGATACGAGATCTCGTCCGCTGTCGCGCGAATGAGGCTCGGGCGCACTCGGTTCGCGGCCTGAAAGAACTTCTCCGCGTCGAGCCCTTGCACCAGCGGCCCAAGCGTCTCACGCAACTTCGGAAACAGAAACGTCCAAAACGCACGGCTACGGCCGACATGGTTCTCCCACAAGCGCGCTTGCGCTTCGTGCATGCCCATCGAAGGTGCTTGCGCGAGCAGCGTCGCCCGATCTTGCGGCGCCAAACCCTGGTCGTAGAGGCCATGGCCGCCCTCATGCAGCGTAGTCAGCACCGCCTCAAGCAAGTGATCGTTATTGGGGCGCAGCGTAAGCCGGATGTCGTCGAAGCCGAGCGCCGTCGTGCCCGGGTGCGTCGCCCGATCCAGATGGCCGCGGGTAAAGTCGAATCCGATGACTTCTAGAACCTCGTTGCAGACCTCCCAAAGCTTGGCATCGGGAACCGCCCGGGTAATCGTGTCAGGCCACGTCGCGGTTTTGCGCGTCGTCTCCTGCACAAGCGGAACAAGGCGGTTGCGCAAGTCGTTCAGCACGGGTTCGAGGCGCTTACGCGTCATGCCCGGCTCGTACTCGTCGAGCAGGATGTCGTAAGGATCCATGTCCGGGTCGATCGTCGCCGACATTTCGCGGGCCAGCGAAACGAGTTCGCCGAGCGCGGGCGCGAGCAGCTTGAAGTCGTCGGCCTCGCGGGCGTCTTCCCAAGCAGCAGTCGCACGCGCCCGCGCCGCCGCATAGGCGCGCACGAGATCGGCAGGCAAAGCAAGATCGCTCGACCGCAAATCGCGCAAGAGTTCGATCTCGCGCCGCCAACGCTCATCGCCCTCATGGGCGACCGCGACCTCCTCGATCAGGTCGCCGAGATGATCGGAGATGAGCAGCGCGTGGCGCGCGCCTTCGAGCGTTGCCAGTTGCTCTCCGCGCTCCTCGCGGCCGCCGTCCGGCAGGACCGTTTCCTCGTCCCATTCCAGCACGGCGATCGCATTGTCGAAGTGCTGCAGTTCGCTGATTTTCGCGCGCAGGGCCTCCGCCGCGCCGTCGCTGCGGCCACCCTGAGACCGCTTCGGGACGCGCAACTCGCGCGGCGGATGGGCGACGAGAACAGCCGCCATGCCGCCGTGCTGCGCCACGTTGACGACCTGTTTCTGGCTGACGCGGCACATGATGCCAAGCCCGTTTTCGGTCGGTGCGAACCCCATCACGGCGTAGAAGGGCTCCGCGAACACGCGGCCGTCTTGTCCAACGATCGGAAACTCGTGCACGGGCAAGCGGGTCGCTTTCTGAACAACCCAATTCGACTCGGTCTCGCCAGCCTCCGCAACGGCTTCGTCGATCAACTTCTCCCAGTCGGCCGCGGACGTGGACGCACCGATCGTAACCCCTTCGCCGCCATAGGAGCGGTTCGGCTTCATCACCAACTCTTCACGGTGCAGGCGGAGATACTCCAGCAGGTCGCCCTCGACGTTGTGAGGCAGCGTCGTCTTTCTGTCGCCCACGATGCGCGTCCAGAGCACATGCCGGCGGAACAGGCGGCACTCCTCGGCGCTGAAGTACTTCTCGGCGATCGTGGGGTCGGTCAGAACTTCCCAGCAGCTCTTGTGATCGAAGTCGCCCACAAGCGAGGAAACGACGCGGTTCTGCTTGAACAAATGGCGCATCGCCTCAAGCGGCTTACCCAATTCCTCTTCGAGTTCGATGAGATCGCGAACCTCATAGTCGCGATAGGCAACATCCACGCACTCGTCGCCATAGTAGACGTCACCGTCCTTCATCCGCAGCTCGCTGGGGTCGGCATGAGTGATCGTCAGATTGTGGCGCTTGCCGAGGTGTTCGCTCAACACGGACTGCTCGTTGATGCCGTCTTCCGCGTATTTCGGTTCGACGAAACTCAAACGGCACTTGGTTCGCCCGAGTGCGCGGGCGTGGTCGATCAATACTTGGATGAACAGATCTCGCTGATCGCGCGGCATCTCGACCCTCAGTGCGGGATCGTGGTCGAGCAGCGTCGGCACGATGTCTCGCATCACGAGTTGCTCGGCGAGCGGCGCATAGTTGATGCCACCCACGCCCGAGAGATTTGCCTCCATGAAGTGCAACGTGTCTTGCCAACCGGCCGCCGTGAAATCGCAAACGGCATCGAGACGGCCATAGACCGTGTTGTTGCGCTCGTGTGACGGGGTCCACGTGTCGCGCAGCCAGCCTTCCTCGCCGGGCGTTATCGCGATCACCTTCTTGACTGCGGGGTCGTTCAGATAGAGCGAAGGCAGTCGTTTCAGCGCATCGGTCAAGCGCTGGCAGACATGCTGCACGTACGACAGCTGTTCGTTCATCGCCAGCAACGGCCGCAGCATCACGGGGATCGGTTCGAACTTTCCGTCGCGCTCATAAGTTAGCTCGTTCTTTAGAGCGTCGGCGCGCAGGCGTTGTCCGATCTGCGCAAAGCTGAGGTCGCTGATATGGCTGGCCGCCTTGCGCACACGGCTGTCGAGGGACGCACCGGCAAGGCCCAGGGTCTCGTTCGGACTAAGAATTGTTGTCATACTGTTCCCGTGATTCCAGCTCAGGATTGCGGCAACGGTTAGCACGAAAGGCTGGGTCGCACGATTGGGCGGGCACCCGTCTGCGCCAATTCGACCGGCGGCCTGCGGACCGGACTGCTGCTAGGCTTGCGCCCTTCGAAGGGATAGGTGGCGCATGGGTCGGATCATACTTTGGCTGTTTCTCGCCCTGCTGATCGGCGGGGGCGTCTGGGTGTATTTCTTTCTGGTTGACGCAGGGGTCTTCCTTGACATTGAGCCGAAGACGGCGGGCGCCTGCCGCCAAGTAACGAGCGGCGGCATCGTCGGCGTCGAGGACATCGCAATCGATCCCGAAACCAAGGTTGCCTACCTTGCCGGCTACGACCGGCGCCAGGTGATCGGCCCCGTACGTTCGCCGGACGCCAACGTGCGCGGCGCGATTTGGACCTACGACTTGAACCCCCCGGATTCCGTGCCAGCGGACGCAACCGCGGCGGCGTTGCCCGGCGGCTTCGCGCCGCACGGGGTGAGCCTCTACCGCAGCGCTGACGGGCGAAAGTCGCTGTTCGCAATCAGTCACGCGGGCGGCAAGCACACGGTCGAAATATTCGACATCGCGGGTGCGGCTCTGACCCATCGTCGAACGGTCGCTGGGCCCGAGATGGTGTCGCCGAACGATCTCGTCGCAGTCGGTCCGGACGCCTTCTACGTGACCAACGACCATGCGAACGTGGCGGGCTGGCAGCGCAGCGCAGAAGACTATTTGCGGCTCCGGCTCACAACGGTGCAGTATTTCGACGGACAAAAATTCACGACCGCCCTCACCGGTATCGGCGGTTCGAATGGCATCAACGTAAGCGCAGATGGCCGCTCGCTGTATTTGTCTGCGGCGTCGGAGCGTACGGTTTATGTATATGACCGCAATCCGGCAACGAACGCGCTGACGAAGCGTGGGGCGGAAGTGGTGCCCGGGTTCGCGGACAATCTCGACGTGCTTGCGAACGGCGATCTGCTATTGGGGCTGCATTCGAAGATACTGCCGTTCATCGAGCACGTCGGCGACGCCCGCAAGCATTCGCCCAGCCACATCATGCATTTCAAAGCGGATGGGAAGGGCGGATTCGTACCCACCACGATCTACTACAATTTGGGCGAAGAAATCTCTGGCGCCAGTGTCGGCGCAAGTGTGGGCAACCGCCTGCTGATCGGCTCCGTTTTCGAACCAAAGATTGTGGACTGCGTTTGGGATGGCGCGCCCTAAAACCGTCACGATCGACGTCGGCGCCGGCCGGGTCTCAGGACTGCTGCTGGCGCCGGCCGATGCGCGCGCATGCTACGTGTTCGCACACGGCGCGGGCGCTGGCATGACGCACGCGTTCATGACCGCCGTGGCCGAGGAACTTTGCGACCGGGGCATCGCCACGCTGCGGTATCAATTTCCCTACATGGAGCAGGGCGGAAAGCGTCCCGATCCGCCGAAGGTTGCGCACGCTGCTGTCCGTGCCGCTATCACGAAAGCTCGCGAGCTGTGCCCCGGTCTTCCGCTGATCGCCGGCGGCAAGTCGTTTGGCGGTCGAATGACATCGCAGGCCGAGGCTGCTGCAGCGCTTGGTACGGTCGGGCTGGCGTTCCTGGGTTTTCCGCTGCATGCCGCAGGTCAGCCCTCGGACGAGCGAGCCGCGCATTTGTCCGATGTGCGAGTGCCCATGCTATTCGTGCAGGGGACGCGCGACGCGCTCGCCGACTTCGCGTTGATGACAAGTCTGGTCAAGAAATTGGGCAGCCGCGCGACCTTGCACACCGTCGACGACGCGGATCACGCGTTTCATGTGCCGGCGCGAACCGGTCGCAAAGACCCGGAGGTTCGGGGTGCCTTTCTGGACGGTCTGGCGCGGTGGGTCGACGCGGTATTGCCGCGCAAGACCTAGCGTTTCGCAGGAATCGAGCCACGTAGCCGGTGGCCGCCTGTGACCGCCGCCACTACTATCGGGCGCGCCGGTCGTGCGATTCTCCGCACGCGGTCGCGCTCGGGATCGGGATCAAGCCAAGTATGTTGCGTTCATTGTTTTCGGTCGGCGGGTTTACGCTGCTTAGCCGCGTGGTGGGGTTCGCGCGCGACATTCTGATGGCGTCTGTCTTGGGGCGTGGCTTGCTCTCCGATGCGTTCGTGATCGCCTTCCGTCTGCCGAACCATTTGCGCGCGATCTTCGCCGAGGGCGCCTACAACGCGGCGTTCATCCCGCTCTACGCATCGCTCCGCCAGCAAGGCGGCGAGGCGGCGCGTACCTTCGCACGCACGATGATGGGGTGGCAGATCGCGATCCAGCTTGTCATCTTGATCGCAGCGCTGATCTTCATGCCTTGGGTGGTGGCGGCCCTCGCGCCCGGCTTCACCGAGCGCCCGGACCAGATGGCGCTAGCCGTGGAACTGACGCGCATCACGTTCACCTACCTCTTCTGTCTGGCGATCGTGACGCACCTGGGCGACACGCTGAACGCCGAGAAGACGTTCTGGCCCGCCGCGGCCGCCCCTGTGCTGCTCAACCTCGCGATGATCGGGGGGCTGAGCATCGCCTTCCTGTTCCCGACGGCGGCACACGCGGCCGCCTGGGGCGTCTTCGTCGGCGGCTTCGCGGAATTGGCGCTGCTGCTTGTTGCGACGGCGCGCAAGGGCCTTCCCGCCGTGCCGATGTGGCCGACGCTCACCGCCGACGTCCGCCAATTCGCCGTACGTTTCGGTCCCGCGGCTTTGGGCGCTGGTGGGGTTCAGATTGCGCTCTTTGCCGACACGATCCTGGTAAGCTTCCTCGCTGTCGGTGAGCCGACATCGCTCTACTACGCTGATCGCGTGAACCAGCTGCCGATCGGCGTGATCGGTGTTGCGCTCGGCACGGTTCTGCTCCCCGAGCTGTCGCGGGCTCTTGCTGCCGGCGAAGATGCGAAGGCCACACATGCCTTCAACCGCGCAACCGAGATCGGCCTGCTGCTGACGCTCCCCTGCCTCGTGATGTTTCTTGCGGCTCCGGACGCGATCATGAAGGGTTTGTTCGCCCGCGGCGCGTTCGATGTCAAAGCGGCCGAAGCGGCGGGCGCTGTACTGACGGCCTACGCCTTCGGCTTACCCGCGTTTGTGCTTCTCCGAACGGTGACCCCGCTATTCCACGCGCGCGGCGACACGACGACACCGGTCGTCGCGACGGCTGTAGCGATTGCGGTCAACCTCGCGGTCAAGTTTGCGCTCATTTTCGGGCTTGGCTACGGCGCAGCCGGACTTGCGCTTGGAACGTCAGTCGGATCCTGGGTGAACTTGGGCGTTCTTGCGGCGGTTGCGGCCACGACCGGCTTACTGAAAGTGGACGCCCGCCTCCTCGGCATGACCCCGCGGATATTGCTCGCCGCTCTCTTTGCGACGGGCGTGGTTTGGCTGACCTCAGGCCCGTTGACGGACGCGCTCGCCGACGTGTCACGCTTCCGCGCAGAACTCTACCTCGGCGTCATCGGCCTCATAGCACTCGTGAGCTATGGCACGGTCCTGCTCGGCCTCGGATGGAAGCGGTGACCCAGCTCGAAGCGATGGCGCTGACCTATACGCTCGAGGCTGGGGTCGCTGCTGCACTTGCGCCCGCATTCGCTCGCGTGGCGCTGATGTGCGCTGCAGCAGCCGTCGCCGGAAGCACAGTTACGCACCCGATCCTGTGGGCCGTGTTCTACGACGTGCAGGCGGCCTATGGGGATCTCGCGACGCCGGTCTTGGAAGCCGGCGTCATCGTCGCCGAAACGTTCGCCTATCGCCTGATCGCGACCCCGCGCTGGGACGAAGCGGCACTCCTGTCCGTGCTCGCGAACGCCGCTTCGTGGTGGATCGGCGAACTCATCTATGCGCTGACGTAAATCCCTGCCCGATAGCAAGCAGCAGGATCGGCAGTTCGATCCAAGCGTGAATCGCAGCTGCAACCCCGTAAGCCGCCCGCGCGTCGGTGTAGCTCACGGCATAAACACCGAACGCGATCGCGGCAATGACGCTGACCGCGCCCGCAAACACTGGCCAACTCGGCCACTGCACGATCGTTTGCCGGGCGGCGCCTTGCTTAGCCCGCAACAGCTGCGGAAGGAGCACGATTACGGCCACATAGTGCATCGACTGCGCGACGACCGCGGCCGAGAACAGGTTCAAATCCCAAGAATCCGGCGGCAGGAACGAGAGCAACGGCTTGTCGCCTGCCCCGAACACTGAGGTCCATTGCAACTCGGCCACGCGGAAGAGCGCGTTGGCGAGGTCGTGGAAGATGCCCGTCGCGACCAAGGCCGGAAGTACGAAGAAGGGGATCGAAAGCATCAACAGCCAGCGGCGGCGCTCTTCGCCTTCCGTGATTTCGGCAACGAAGCCGAGAGGCGTCAGATTGTGCACCCAAGCCCAGATCAGAAACGTCGGAATCGGCGCGTAGATGGCGCCAAGTGCGAACACGATGCCGATAATGGCCCCGAACAGCTTGTGACGGCGCATGACGGCCGTCGCCGTGAGCGCCAGCGCTGCACCGAGGCCAAGCTCGATCCAAAGGAACACCTCGCCCATCAAAATGTGCATGCCGTTGGCGATCCGCGCAGTGGCGATGAGTGCGACGAGCACGCCGATGGCGGCCAGCGGGGCAGGGGCGACGCGCGCGCTGAACCGCTCGTCGACGTAGCGAAGCTCATAGAGAACGTGCGGCAGTCCGAACGCACTGATCATCAGAACGAAGGCCGCGATCGGTGCAACCGAAACGGCCGCGATCGACAGAACGGAGACCGCTATCCAGAGCGTCGCAAGCCGTCGTGGAGCAGCGTCGAAAGCTATCGGGGACACGTTCATGTGGAAAACCTTGGTCGCAATACTGTGCGGTCGTCAATGCCGGCGCACCGGACCACCACACCTAAGCGTTGAGCAAATACCGCAGAGCGGCTGAATTGCATACGCAACGTCTCAATAAAACACATCAGGATCATCCGTCATCTCACTGAAATAACAAATGACGCCAGCCGATGGACGATCTGGTCCACAGACGCCTTGGTTGTAGGGCCATGTCGCCGACTCGACGAACAGCACATTGCCCGCACCTTCCCGCGCGGCGGTACTCCACAGCTCACCCCTATTACGATCCGACGCGACTGCTAGAGTTGAGTCACTGAAGTGATTCTTTCGCGCCTAGAGACGGGATGCCCCCCTACCCAAGCGTTCCCGTCGAACCCATCGCCTAGGCGCCGAATGCGGCAGGTGTTCGCCCCCAACGGCACCTGCCGCTTTTTTTTTGCCTCACGCCATCATGGCTTCGATCAAATGCGGCCCAGGCTCAGCCAGCGCGCGCTTCATCGCCTTGACCAACCCTTCTGTGTCTTCGACGCGCACGGAATCCACGCCCAGCGCCCGGCCCATCGCTGTGAAGTCGATCACCGGACGCTCCAGCGAAAGCAGCGACCGCGAGCGCTCGCTTTGTGCGGTCGCGCCCACCCGGTCCAGCTCCATGTTCAAGATCGCGTACGATTTGTTGTTCAAGATCACCGTGATCACGTGCAGGCTTTCGCGCGCCGCTGTCCAAAGGGCCTGGATCGTGTACATCGCGCTCCCGTCGGCCTGCAGGTTCAGCACCGGGCGTCCCGGGCTTGCGAGAGCCGCCCCGACCGCCAGCGGTATGCCGATGCCGATCGAGCCGCCGGTGAGGCTCAACCACTCGTGCGGCGCCGAATTCTGACTCGCGATATGCGCCCAAAGGCCGTTCGTGTTCGCTTCATCGGAAATGATGGCGCCCTCGGGAATTAGCGCCGCGACGGCATCGCCGAAGCTCTGCGTGCTCAGCTTGCCCGGACCCGGAATTTCGGGCCCGCCGCTGGCCGCTGCAGCCGCTGCCGGCTTCGCGCCCAGCTCATCGGCAAGCGCGGTCAACACGTCGCTAACATCATCCTCAGACGTCCAAGGTGTGTAGACCCTGCAATCTGCATGGAGGAACGTCGACGGCTTGTTGGGGTATGCGAAGAATCCAACCGGCGCCTTCGTGCCGATCACGACGCAATGGCGAAATCCCATCAGCATCGGAACGGCCATTTCGCCAAGATAGGGCACGCGTTCGACCTTCGGACGGCCTCGCCCGCGGGAATGGCGTGGAACGAATGTCTCGGTGAACAGGCGGGCGCCGGACTTTTCCGTGATTGCGGCTGCCAGACGCAGCGGCTTCTCAAGGCAAGCGTAGCCGCCGATAAGCAGCAAGGCCGGTTCGCCCGACTTCAACGCCGCAGCCGCTTCGCGGATCAACTTCTGGTCCACGGGCTTCGCTGGCCGGTTCTGTCGAGGCGAAGGCGAGCGCGCCGGCATATCCGACCACATGACGTCCGCCGGAGCGATCAGAGAGGCAAGGCCGCCATTCGGACGCATCGCAATCTCGAAGGCCTGTCGGGTCTTTACAAGGGCGTCTTCGCCCGAAACTGGATCGCCGATCCAATCTGAGACCGGCTTGGCAATCGAGTGAATGTCGCTTTGCAGCGGCGCGTCGTACTTTCGGTGATACGTCGCATGATCGCCGATCAAATTGATCATGCGCGATTGCGCGCGCTTGGCGTTGTGCAAGTTCGCAAACCCATTCCCGAGACCGGGACCGAGATGCAGCAGCGTCGCCGCTGGCTTGCCTGCCATACGCGCGTAACCGTCCGCAGCACCGGTACACACACCTTCGAACAGCCCCAGAATCGGTCGAATCCCGCCAACCCGGTCGAAGCTTGCGACCAGATGCATCTCCGACGTGCCGGGGTTGCCAAAGCAAACCTCGACGCCGAGGTCCGCAAGTTCGCGTAGGACGGCTTCGCTGACGTTCATTTTCCGGCGCTCCTCGGGCGGTTAACACCTGGCACGATAGCCAAGGCCAGGGACCGGCGCTACACCGGCTTGCGCCGCTCCCCTGGGGGTTGGTGGTATGGTCGACGCGCATCGCCTACGGTCCGCTCAATAGTTGCAGGGGTAACGCGTGTTCTTCGTCCTCAAGAATGTCATTCGCCTGGTCGTGTCGCTCATCTGCTTGAGCCCGATCATCGTGCCGCTACTGGCCATCGAGAGGAAGCCTCTGGTGTCAGAGGCCGATCAGCAAGCCTTCGACGGCGTCGGCAGCGCGACGGAGATCTTGCGCCGCTTCGACCCGCGCACGCTCAGCAGCGAGACGACCACCAAAGTCAGCGTTAGCGACGCCGAGATCAGCCATGCGATCGGCGCGGTGCTTTCGCGCCTCGGAACAGGCCATGGCCGCGTGCAGACGGCCCCCGAGGGCGTCGTGTTCCAAGGGACCGCTGCGCTTCCCATCCCTGAGACGTTCTTGGGGCGCTACCTCAACGTCGAAGCCCGCATCGCTCCATCTGACACCGGCCTCGACGTCTCCAGCCTTGCGGTGGGCTCCATCAGTGTGCCCGGTTGGATTATCAAGCCGGTGACGATCTACCTGCTGGACTGGTTCATGGGAGAAGGGAAGGGCGATCCGATCTATTCCAGCATCCGTTCCGTCCAAGTTACGGGCGACATGATTACTGTCGGCGTGCAGCCTCCGCCGGGCCTCGTCACCGATGTCAAGGAGGCGGCGGGAAAGGCGTTGAAGTTGGACAATGCGGAAGCGATCCGCTCCTACTACCTGACGCTCGCCGAAACCAGCCTCTCGCACAGCGCGGCACCCGTATCTCTCTCGACGTATCTAGGCCCACTGTTTGCGGTTGCGCAGGAGCGTTCGCAATCAGGCGACCCGATCGAAGAAAATCGGGCGCTCATCCTGGCACTGGCCATGTATCTCGGCGACAGCCGGTTTCAAAAGCTTCTAAGCAACGTCAAAACCGACGACGTCAGCGACGGCGGCTTCGACACCTCCGCCGTCAAGCTCGAGCGCCGACATGACTGGGTCCAACACTTCACGACAACCGCGGCGATTCAGGTCGCCGCCGGCAGCAGCATCTCAAACTTCATCGGCGAGGCAAAAGAGGTGAAGGATGCCGACGGCCCATCCGGATTCAGCTTCACTGATCTTGCGGCCGACCGCGCGGGCGTCCGCTTCGCGGAGGTGGCGACGGCTTCAGAGGCCTCAGCGCGCGCATTGCAGAGCGCGCTTGCCGCTGGCGCCAAAGAGACGGACTTCTTCCCGCGCGTCGGCGACCTGCCCGAAGGCCTAAGCGACGCGGAATTCAAGGCAAACTACGGTGACGTCGACTCGCAGGCCTATGGCGCGATGGTGAGGCAGATCGACAGCCGGATCGCGAAGATAGCGCTCTACCACTGACTAGCCGAGGCGTCCGGCCACCGGCTCGAACGAGCCAATGACCGCGGTTCCGCGATCGTCGCCTTCGAACGCGGCGGGTTTCGTTCGGTCAACACGATAGACCGCTACGCCTGCGGCATGCGCCGCATCCGTTTCCGCGGGCATGTCAGAGAAGAAGGTCATTTCGAACGGCTCTACACCGATCGCCGTGGCGATCTTCGAGTACGACGCCGCGTCGCCTTTCGCTCCTGTCGTCGTATCGAAATAGCCACCGATCAAGGGCATGAGGTCGCCCGCCACGCTGTTCCCAAGATAGAGCTTCTGCGCTTCGACGGAGCCGGATGAGTAAATGAAGACGCCCAATCCGCGCCGGTGCCACGCGCGGATCGCGTCGACGGCATCCGGATAGAGGTGGGCCTTGAGCTCGCCCGAAGCGTACCCTTCGCGCCAGATGATCCCCTGCAGTGCTTTCAAGGGCGTGATCTTCTTGTCCTCATCCATCCACGCGAGGAACTGAGCGGCCGCCGCACCGGCAGCCGCAAGGCCGAGGCCGGTGACTTCGCGGGCGTCAGCGACCGCCGCCGCGACTTCCGGATCGATCCAACGGGCTTTAAGCGTGTCCGCAAGCCGCGCCCGCGCGAACGGGAACAGCACATCCCGCACGAACACGATGTCGCCGATCGTGCCTTCGATGTCGAGTAGGACTGCCTTCACGCTTCGTACTTCGGGATCGTGTCGGCGATTTTGTCCCCGGTGAACGAAGCGACCCACCCTTCGGGCGTCGTGAACAACCGGATCGCAGCGAAATGCGGGCGCGGGCCCATGTCGAACCAATGACGGGTGTGCGCAGGCACCGAGAGCAAATCGCCCGCCTCGCAAACGATTTTCAGCACGTGCTCATTGTTGCGCAGGTAGAACGCACCCGCGCCCTCGACGAAAAAGCGCACTTCGTCGTCCCCGTGCGTGTGCTCCGAGAGGAACTTGCTGCGCATGGCATCGCGATCCGGATGCTCGGGATGCATGCGCACAACGTCGACCGACTGGTAGCCGCCAATCTTCTTCAGGCGATCGACGTCCTTGGCGTACGCCTCCAGCACGGCGTCTTGGCCAGCCCCCGGAGGCAGCGGCCGCGTCGCCTCCCAGCGCTCGAAGCGCACGTCGAAGGGTACCAGCGCCTTGCGGATCTCGCGCTCGTCGCGCGTCGCATCGCGTGGCGTCTTATCCTTGGTCAGGCCGTAAACGGTCATGACTGTCATGCCGGAATTCCCTTCAGCTTGAGCATCACGGTAAAAAGATAGTCGAACGCGTCGAGATGGCGAAGCGCCTCTGGCACGTCTTTGCCCCAAGCATAAATACCGTGCCCGGCCAGGAGGAAGCCCCAGCCGACACCGTCGGCTTGGAGCCGTGCCTCCACGCGCTCGGCGAGTGCATCCATGTCTTGTTCGTTGTCGAAGACAGGCACATCCAACCACGTTTCGTGAGTTTTTATGCCGCTGAACGCCTTCAACAGCTCAAGCCCCTCGATGCGCACGCGGCCATCCTTCGTCAAAGCCAGCGACGCCAGGACAGAAGGTGTCGCGTGGACATGGGTGACGGCGCCGATCTGAGGCGACAGGCGATACATCAGATAGTGCAACGGTGCCTCCGCGGACTGGCGCGGGTGGCCACCACCGCTGAACGGCGCACGGATGACGCCATCGCGCGTCAGTTTCGTCTTGTCGCTGCCCGACGCCGTGAGTGCGCAGTCGCTCGCGTCGATGCGGACGGAGAAGTTGCCGCTGGTCGCGGGGATCCAGTTCTTCGCACCCGCGTGATGCGCGAGTGCGATCACGCCTTGAACGGCGCTCTCAGGCAGCTCCGAAACGCCAGGGGCGGCGTGCTTCATCCGTTTCGACCTCTTCAAGGGGCGTAAATATGGGAACCTGCGGGCAGATGTCATCCCCTCAAGCCCCAAAAAGAACGGGCGCCGATCACTCGGCGCCCGGAATTGATGTTTCGCGCAAGTAGGCTATCACCCGCCGCCGCGAACGTCCGTCCAGAACTTAAGGATCTCGTCCTTGTTCTTCAGGCGCACTTGGAACGTGCCGGACTCAATGAACTTCTTCACGTCGCGAGACATGCCCATCTCCTTCAGCTGCTCGTCGGTGTAGTCGGCGAGGATGCTTGTGTTCGCCGGGCCATTCCCCAACTCATCCAGCTGATACTTCATCGCCGCTTTGGAGATGCCGCTGTCGATAAGAGCGTACGCCTTTTCGAGTTTCTTGGTCTCAGCGTGCAACACCATGCCGCAGAGATACGTGAACATGCCGCCGGGCGGGTTCATGAACGCGACCGGCTTGCCCTCACGCTTGAGCGAGCGGTGGGTTTGGTTCCAGGTGATCGCCGCAACAATCTCGCCTGACGCCAACGCCTGACTGAGCGAAGTTTCGTCGCTCGTGATCATGCGAGCGTTTGCCACGAGTTCCCGCAACTTATCTTGCACGAGTTTCCATTGCTCAGGCGTCATGTTGTAAGGATCGACGTCCCAAGTCTTGGCGACCAGCGTGACCGTGTCGTCGACACCCTCCATCGCGGAGACTTTGCCCTTGTACTTCGGATCGAAGAGAATCTTCCAACTCTCCTTGCCGACATATTCGGGCGCAAGGTCCGTGCGATAGGTGACCGACGTGTTCGCGAAATACTGCGGGATGAACCACGCCTCGGTTTCGGACTTCATCATGCCCGGCACGTTCTTCAGATAGTCCGGAATGTCCTTCCAATTCTTCAGCTTCGTCACGTCGATCGGCTGAATGAGGCCGGCTTCCTGCCACCGTCCGAATTCGTAAGAGCAGGGGCCCATGACGTCCGGCTTGTAGCCCGTGCGCATCTTCGCGAAAGCTTCGTCCTCGTCGGCGAAGATCGCGGTTTGCGGCTCGACACCGTACTTCTCCTTGTACTCGGCAAGGAACGGCGGATTGTTCCAGTTTTCCCAAGTGAAGAGCAGCGGTTCTTCCGACTCCGCTTCGACAGGTGCAGTGTCCGCAGTCTCAACCGGCTTCATCTTCTGCGTGAAGTAGTAGTAGCCGCCTGCGCCAAGCAGGACGATCGCGAGGATCGCTAACAACGATCTGTTCATCCGGGTCCTTCCCTCGTTACTGCAAAGACTCTGCGCACAAAAAAACATGCGGCCCGCAATTAGCGGACCGCATGCCCAATCACGTCAAGCGGATTGTTGTCGCTACCGCTTATTGAGCGGGGGGCGCTGCCGGGTCAGCCGGAGCTGCCGCCGGGTCAGCCGGAGCCGCCGCCGGGTCAGCCGGAGCTGCCGCCGGGTCAGCCGGAGCTGCCGCCGGGTCAGCCGGAGCCGCCGCCGGATCAACCGCCGCCGGGTCAGCCGCCGCCGGGTCAGCCGTAGCCGCCGCCGGATCAACCGCGCCTTCGACAGCCGTGGCATCCGTGCCTTCGGCCGGCTTGTTCATCTTGTTCGTGTAGTACCAGTAAGCCGCGACCGCCAGGATGACGACCGCG
>CAYXQB010000005.1:0-9750 GCA_964466435.1 uncultured Flavobacteriaceae bacterium
ACAAGAATACGTTCATGACGCACGGCTATGTCGCGGGCGACACGGCCGGCAACCTCGCCTTTGCGGCACACGTGATGATGGCGGCCGTGATCACGGCGAGCGGGACCGTGCAGCTCATTCCCTGGGTTCGCACGCAGGCGATTTGGTTTCATCGCTTCAGCGGGCGCGTGTTCATTTTTATCGCGTTCGTCATCAGTCTGGCGGGGCTCTTTCTCAACGCGACGCGCGGGGAGGGCACGTTTGCACACATTCCGATCACCTTGAACGCCCTGCTGTTGATGTTCTGTGCCGGGCAGGCGTTCGGACATGTGCGGGCGGGGAACATCGATCTGCACCGGCGCTGGGCGCTTCGCACGTTCATGGTGATGAACGGCGTGTGGTTCCTGCGCGTGGGCATGATGGGGTGGATGATCACGAAGATCGGACTCTTCGGCGGACCAGAGACGTTCGACGCGACTTTCTATGCGTTCTGGTCGTACGGCAGTTACCTCGTGCCGCTGGTGGTGCTGGAGCTTTACTTCCAGGCGCAGGACCGGGGTGGCGCGCTGGCGAAGGTTGCCGTGTCGGCGCTGCTCTTTGGCCTGACGCTCGCGATGGGAGCCGGGATCGTCGGTGCCGCCGCGATGATGTGGTGGCCGTTGCTACAGGTGGCGTGAGGCGCAAATGGACGTTTCTGCTGTTGTGTTCGTTCATGTTACGGCCGGGGCGTTCTCGCTTGTGTCCGGCGCGGGCGCGTTGTTCGCGCGTAAGGGGGAGGCGCTGCACAGGCTTTCAGGAAACGTGTTCTTTGTTTCGATGATCGTGATGACGGTCGCGGCGTTCATTGCCGCGATCGCAAATCAACAAGCGATCAACATCTCCGCCTCGACCGTGACGTTCTATATGGTCACGACGTCGTGGGTGGCAGCGACGCGCAAGGACGGGGAGATCGCTCAGTTCGAGACGTTTGCGTTGTTCGGTGGGCTTGGAGTCGTCGCGGCGGCGGCTTGGTTCGCGGTCGTGGACAAGCCTGCCGCGCCGGTACACTATGTCTTTGGGGCGATCGCAGCCATCGCTGTGCTTTGCGACGTGAGCGTCATTTGGCGTAACGGAATCTCGGGTGCTCGGCGCATCGCGCGGCATCTTTGGCGGATGTCTTTTGCGATGTTGGTTGCGACGGGCGCTTACTTCGCGGGGCAGCCGAAATTCGTGCCGGCGATTTTGCGCGAGACCAATCTCAACTTCGCGCCGATCATCTTGGTGTTGGTGCTGCTTCTGTTTTGGCTTGTCCGCGTACTCTTTACGCGCTGGTGGAAGGATGAACCGCAGCCGCAGTAAGACCGGCTGGTTCATCGCCGATTTGTGAAAGTGCGCGGATGCGCCTTAGAAACAAAAAGGGCCGCTCGTGCGAGCGGCCCTTCCGTGAGATGGGCGATACGATCAAGCCCCGATCTTGCGATCCGAAAGTCAGGCGGTCCCTAGAGGTTGCTCCAGCGTCCGTTTGACCTTCAGGCTCCGTAACAGCACCAAGATCTCACTCGACATTGGATCACCTCCTTTCGTTGATGGAACACGAGGACGTCAGATTTTCATGAGTCGCGAGTCGCGTCGAGCGGATTTTTCGATTAACCCAACCGGTCCCGGAGCGCGTACCATGTTAGCGCTAACGCGAGCAGAGGCTTGCGAAACAGCATGCCGCCGGGCAGGGCGGGGATTTTCAGGCTGGCGTAAACGTCAAAGCGCGCCGCCTGGCCCGTGATTGCTTCGGCGATCAACTTTCCGGCCAGTGTTGCGATGGCGACACCCTGGCCGGAGTAACCTTGCCCGAAATAGGCGTTCGGCGTGAGGCGGCCGAGGTGGGGTAGGCGAGGCATCGTGATCGCGAGTCTGCCGCCCCACGCATGGTCAAGCTTCACGCCCTTCAACTGCGGAAAGACGCGCTCGATGTGCGGGCGCACGATCTCTGCGACATCGTCGAGGTCGCGTCCGCCGTAAGATTCGCCGCCACCGAACAGCAAGCGGCCGTCTGCGGTGAGGCGATAGTAGTCGAGCACGAATTTTGTGTCGGCTACGGCCGCGCCAGATGGGATTAGCGCTTTCGCACGTGAATCGCCCAAGGGCTCGGTGGTCGCGATGTAATTCGAGATCGGCATGATCGTGCGCGCGAGCTCGCGGTTCAGATCGCCCAGGTATGCGTTGCACGCATACACTACAAACTTCGCGGTAACGCTGCCTTTGGAGGTTCGAATCGTCACCCTCGTCGTGTCGTGCGCGACGCTTGTTGCAGGCGAGTTTTCGAAAATCTCGGCGCCCGCGTTGTCGGCGGCGCGGGCTAGGCCCATTGCATAGTTCAAGGGATGCAAGTGGAAGCTGGCGGTGTCCAGCATGCCTCCCTTGTAGTTGTGGCAAGCAACGATTTCGGGAACCTGTGCCGTGGGCACGTACCGGGCGGTCGAATAGTTGTAGCGCCGGGCCAAGAAATCGACGTAGGATTCAATATCGCGGGCGTGGCTGTCTCGAACCGCTGCCGTGAAATGGCCGGGGCTCTCGTCGCAATCGATGGCGTTTGATGCGATGAGCGTGCGGACCAGTTCGCGCGCTTCGAGCGCAAGCGACCACAAGGAACGCGCGTGCGCTTCACCATAGCGTCGCTCAAGCTCGTCTTGATCGACGCGTTGCCCGGTGATCACTTGGCCGCCGTTGCGGCCGGATGCGCCGAACCCGGCGGATTTGGCTTCGAGCACGATGACTTTCAATCCGGCTTTCGCCAGATGCAGCGCGCACGAAAGGCCCGTGTAGCCCGCACCGATCACGCATACGTCCGTTTCACACGCTTCGTTCAGTTGCGCGCGCGCACGTTGCCCGATCGCCGTCGCGATGTAATAAGAGTCGTCTCGCGAAGCAGTCATGCGATCTTCTGAAGACCAGTTTCGCGAAAACATCAAGAGGGGGCGCGCACTTGCCAAGCCCGCGAGAAGTGTGCGTAGTCGCAAAACGATGATGGAAAAGACCGGCGCTGTGATCGATGCTCACGCGACGCATTGGGCTTCTCTCTACCCCGATGCGCCTGACGCCATTCGTGCGCGCATCAAGAGCGTGGTAGCGAATTCGACGATCATCGCACAAGTGGAGCTGCCGGAAGCGCAAGCGATGCCGAACGGCGAGCATGCGGATACGTTGACGGCGATGGCGGAAGGCGACGGCGATGTGCGGCACATGGTGCTGCTCCTCACCGAGAGCAAGTCGGCTTCGGGCGTCGTGCTCTCGGCGTTTCCCTTCGCGGCGGGTGCGATCGCGCATGCGGTTACGATTGATCATGTCGCATCGATGGGTTCTGGTGCAGAGGGCCAAGTTCGCGGACGCACCGAGGACGGGGCGGAGATCTCGTTTTTCGATCCGCTCTTCTTCAAGAACGGATCGGACTATCAAGTCGGCGAGAGTTACCAGTTCGCACTCTCGGCCTTTGCGTACTCGCTCAAGCCGTTCGGGCTGAAAGTGGTGCAGGGCGACGACACAGTGGTCTTGCGCGACGTGCTGAAGCCCTCGCGGTCGGGGGCGAGCGACGACTACGAGTTCCGGGCGACAGTGCAGCACGTCTATCCGATGCGGCTCGACACTGGGACGGTTTATCGCATGCGCGTGACGGTGGCGCGGAATGGGCAGAGTATGGTCGATGTGGCGCTCTATGCGGCCGAACATGTGTTGCCGTCCGGCTACCGGCCGAAGCCTGGGGACGAAATATCGGGGCGCTTGTGGTTGCAGGGTTACCTGGTCGAAGATTAAGTACTTCGAACGATTGGAGCCCGAAGGCACGTGGACAGAACAGAAATCCTGCGCGTAGAGAAGTATCTGAGGTCGCTGTTCCGTCTGGACACGATCAAGATCGAAGCCCGGCCGAACAAAACCGACTCCGTAGAAGTGATGGTGGGCGACGAGTTCATCGGCGTCATCTTCAAGGACACCGAAGACGGCGAGACGACCTATCACTTCGAGATGGCGATCCTGGAGATGGATCTGCCGCCCGCATCCGCGGTGGTGAAGAAGTAGTCTACTTCACCCGGAAGCCGTCGATCTTCGCCATGACCTTGGCATCGATCTCTTTCCACTGCGCCAGATGTGTGCGCTTGTAGCGGTAGGTGAGACCCACGCCGTCTTTGAGGCGGGTCACGCGCGTGCAGTTTGCGCCGAAGTTTCCGGTGGCCGCCGCGTCGCAGCGCATCACGAATTTCGAGCCGTCTTCTAGGGTGGCGCTGAGCCACTCGGTATGTTCGTAGCCGGTGCCGGCGTCGAACTTGTAGGTGGTCAGGCCGAAGGGGCCTTCGATGCCGTCAGGTGTGCTCGAATACGGCTTGATGCCGCGTTCGAACTTGTCTTGATAGGTGAGCTTCGCGCGGTCTATCGAGAGCACGATTTCGACGACGCGCGCGCCGGCAGCGTTCGCGTTGAAGTCTTGCGCTTGGGCTTGGGTCCAGCCGGTGAGGTTCGGCAACAGCGCATGCATCGGTAGGTCGTCGGCGTCTCCGTCGCTGCGCGAGCGCCTTAGCTTCGTGTAGTTCGCGGGTACGCGGAAGACGGTGTTGTCGATGCGGATGTCGGCGGTGCTTGTCGAAGCGGTTGGCCAGGGCGTGTTGCCCTGCAGGTCATCGACCGTCGGCCCTGTGAACAGGATGTAGAATCCAATGCCGATGAGGCCCGCTACGACGAGAAAGATCACAGGCAGGATCCAGCTCGAATGAGCGTGGACCTCTCCCCCTAAGGCGGCATCGGCGTCGCGTTGGTCGATTTTCATCAGGGCACTATTCGGCGAGATTGGTTTCCGAAATCTTCAGCGTTGCATTGTGTCTGCAGCGTCGTGGTCAATCTGCAACATATCTGTTTCTGAGCGTGCCGTGCCGCCGGGGCCGCCGCAATAGGCGAATGGCGCCTTTGTTGTCGCAAAGGGTCATGCGATCCGCAGGAAACAGCGTTTGGCACGCGGCCTGCGTGGTGGCCCCCCGGAACCACAGAGGCGCCCAATATGCTTGATGCAGGCCTGACCCTTATTTTCGGCCTTTTGATCGGCTTCGTGATCTCAGGCGTCATGTCGAACCTGTTCCAGTTGATGATGAACGGGGCTTCACTGCTGCATTTCCCAGTGACGTCGGACAGGCGGCGGTTGGCAGTGGTCGGGGTCATGCTGCTCGCGGGGCCGCATATATTGGTTCGCGCCGCCGATAGGTCTCTCAAGGACGGGGGGTGGCCGTTTTCCTACACTTTCGCCTGCTTTTCCTTCGGGCTCGTCTGGTCGTTTGTGTTGGGCTACGCCGCCCTGGCGCTGTTCGTCCTCTAGCGTTCACGAATTGGTGACGTTGGCGTCATTTTTATCCTTGAAAACAACTGTTTGAAACTCTTATCTCATCTCGCACATGCAGTATGCGTCGGTGAAGAGAGAGTTTCATGTTCAATCGCATCATGAGTGGACTGGTGGTGGCGCTGATGGGCGCGGTACTCGTCCTTTTCCAGTTCGGCCGGATGGCGCCGGGCGATGCGTTTTTCATCGCCGCAGCGATCGTCGTCGTGTTTACCGGTCTGCAGTTGATACAGCGCGAGCAAATGGGGCTCGCGCGGGCCGCGACCACGATGTTCACCGAGCCCAAATCCTGGCGTAGCCGCACGTCGTTCGCGGCGTACTACGCCTGTCTCGCGCTCGGCGCGCTGGTGACGGTCCAGGCGGTACTGCTCGCCTAGAGCACGGTCAGCATTGCGGCCACAAGCGGGTGGCGCACGATGTCTTTGTCCTCCAACCTGACCACGCCGATGTCGTCGAGCGCGCTCAAGCGGTCGGCGACTTGGCCCAAGCCGCTCATGCCAGGCAGCAGATCGGTTTGATCCGGGTCGCCCGTCATCACCATGGTGGATTGCCAGCCTAAGCGCGTGAGCAACATCTTCAGTTGGCCGTAGGTGCAGTTCTGTGCCTCGTCGATAACGATGAAGGCGTTGTTCAGTGTGCGGCCACGCATGTAGGCGACCGGCGCGATTTCGATCACGTTTTCGGCAAGGTAAGTCTTGAGCCGCTTGCTGCCCAGTCGATCGGATAAGCAATCGTAGAGCGGGCGCAGATAGGGCGCGAGCTTGTCTTCCAGCGCACCGGGTAGAAAGCCCAGGCTCTCCCCCGCTTCGACTGCGGGGCGCGAGAGGATGATGCGCGCGATCTTGCGTTCTTCCAGCGCCTCGACGGCCTTCGCGATCGCCAGAAACGTCTTACCGGTGCCGGCAGGGCCGACAGCGACGACGAGGTTGCGCGTGTCGATCGCGTCCAGAAGCCGCCGTTGGTTATCGGAGCAGGGTTTCACGTGGCGGATGTAGGCGCGTTCGCCGTGTTGCTCGCGCGTTCGGTCGCGGTCGAGCGGCGACCAGGCTTCGCGGCCTGTAAAGAGCGCGCGTACTTTGCTCTGTTCCTGGTGATCTTCACGCATGCGGCGGCGGGCGGCACGTTTACCCATTGGGCTCACTCCCCTCGAACGCGGAGGCGCATGCGAGGGTCGCATACGCTCATCCTACACAAAACTGTCACGAAGATTTCGAAGTGTCGGGGGTGGGAGGCTTCGCGCGGGACGAGTGCGCGACGCCTGCAACGGTCCAAAAGCGATCCAAAAACGGTCACTGGACGCAAGGTGACTCCCGAACGAATCACACGGCTTCAAGTCAGCGTAGCCAGTTTCTAAGCCCGCTTGGGTAAACGAAAGATGACGGATCCGCCGGTGTGACCGGAAAGACCCAAAGCGCGTGGCTCACCAGCCGAGGCGCGTGAGGCGAAACAGGGCAGGCGCAATCGCCGTGACATAGAGCGCGATCACGCTCATTTGGACCGCCTGGGCGAACGATTTGGCGCCCGCTGCTGCGGCCGCGTCGCCGGTCAATTTCAGAAGCACGAAGAGCACCGCCACGCCCGCCACAGAGGCGATGATCGCGACTGCCCAGTTGCCGTGGCGTTGATAGTTGACCCAGCGCTCCTCGATCAGCCGGCCCACCCACCAGAAGAAGAGAAACGCAGTGAGTGCGAGCATCGCCTCCGGCATTTGGCCTGCGCGCGGCCAGAGCGCCCAGGCGATCGGCGCAATCACGGCCAAGCCCAACAGCTGTGCGGCCGGATGCGCCTCAGTGATCATGCGCTCGTGCTCAAGGTCCTTGAAGATGAAGATGCAAGCTAGGCCGATCAGCGCACCGCCCAGCACGTCCTCCACATCGTGAACGCCCAGATAGATGCGCGAGAAGCAGACGCCCGAGGCAATGATCGCCGCTGCAATCCAGGCCCACGTGCGTTTGATTTCCATTGCGAGGTAGAACCACATCGCGACCGCGATCTGGGCATGGCCGGACGGGAAGCCGAACGATTCGCCGACGCGCCCGTCGAGTGCGAACGCGTTGGGCGGGCGCGGGTCCATGAACAGTTCTTTCAGAAACGTGTTCGAGAGCCCGACGAGGCCGATCAACAACGCCAGTCGCGTGAACAGCGCCTTGTCCCAAAGCCAAAGCCCAAGTGGCAGCAACACCAGAAAAAACGGCGTGTAGCCCGCAAGCGTGAATGCGTTGAAGACGACGGTGGCGGTGTCCGACCGGAGCGGCAGAACCCAGGAGATGTCGTGGAGAAAGCTTTCCATGCTTGGGCGTACCTCACACGGCGGGCGGGCGCCAAGCGTACTTCGGACATTGACCACAAATGTTGCTTAGCCGGCACAAATCCCACGCGAAAGCGCTCGGTTCCTGGGGGCCTGGGCGGCTTTGGCCGCCGTTCTCGAGCCCAATCCTGCCGACGCTGTTAGGGTAAGCGGCCGGTCCGCGCACTCACGGCCGACATTAAGCAACTCGGGGACGTAGTAGCCTAAGCGGTGCACGTTCCGGCATCCGTGTGCCGTCAGTGCAGCGGCGCGGCACGAATTTCGCTAACTGGCACAAATGTCTGGTCGACAGAGACGGTAGGCGCTAGCGTTCCGCGCAATATGCCCCGAATATGGGGACTGGGTGGGTTAATCACAATGACGCAGTGGCCCTTTGCGGCACGGCTTATGTCGTGCGTCTCGATCTTTGCGCTTTGCTCGGTCAATGCGGTTGCGCATGGCGGCGGCTGTTTGGATTTGAAAACGCCCGCAACGATCAACACGAACAAGCGGTGCGTCGAAGTCGAGAAAAAGATTTTGGGCGATGTCGTCAACAACGCGACGATCGGCAAGGGTAACGCCGGTCACGGCGAGGGTGACGGCAACGCGGAGAGCAAAGACCCCGGCTTCTTCATCGGCGACGACGGCTGGATCGATGGCAAGCTCGTCAACAATGGCACGATCGTCGGCGGCTCTGAGGGCGCGGGTGCGCTCACGCTCGGCGAAGATGCGGACGTCACCGGCGGTATCTTCAACAACGGCACGATTGCTTCGAAGCGCGGCAGCGGCATTAGCCTGGGTGCCGTCGAATACGACGATCACGAACTTGAGATCGAAGCGGCGAAGCTGACGGGCGACATCGTCAACGCAGGACTTATCAGCGGCAAGGACTTCGGCATCGTCGCGCGGCACGGCACCATGACGGGCTCGCTCATCAATCAGTCGAGCGGCGTTATCCGCGGCGGCTTGGTGGGCGTCTATGTCCCCGACACGTTCACGTCATGGACCGGCGGAATTCAAAACAGCGGCGTCATCAGCGGCGGATACGCGGGCATACTGATCGGCGACTGGGGATTGCCCAGCGGCGGCTATGGCGGTGAGGGCGGCGGCGAGAGCGGCGGTGAGGGTGGCGGTGAAGGTGGTGACGGCGGTGAGCCGGGCGCGCCGTACGTGCCGCCGCAGGGTCCGGGCGTCGTCTTCTCAGGCGGCATCTTCAACAACACCGGCGGCACGGTCGTCGGCGGTTATGGTCCGTCGATCGGTATCGGTGGCTTGAGCTTCAGCGGCGGTGTCACGAACGACGGTCTGATTACGCAGGACCTCGGCGATGGTGGCGGCGAGGACGCGTACAGTTTGCTTACGTCGCCGTACCGTGGCGTCGGCATCGTGTTCGCCGCCGCGACGGTCGAAGGCGGTCTGACCAACGATGTGAACGGGCGGATCTATGGCCTTGCCGGGCCTGCGGTCTGGATTACGGACAAGACGCAAAACTTCGGTGGCGGCATCGCCAATCTTGGACTGATCTCAGGCGCAAGTGACGGCATCCGGATCGAGAGCGGCACGTTTGCCGGCGGTCTTTTCAACGGAGCGCAGGGTGTGATCGCGGCCTCCTACGGCGACGGGGTGTTCGCGACCTCAGCCTGGAGCGGCGGCGTCCTGAACGACGGGCGCATCTCGGGGGCGCGCAACGGCTTCACCTATGAGGGTACGACCTTCGTGGGCGGCTTCGCCAACAACGGCACGATCGGCGGCGGTTCCAGTGCGGTCGCGATGTCGGGGCAGAGCTTCGACGGTGGCTTTGCGAACACCGGGACGCTCGCCGGGGGCTCGAACGGCCTCGTCCTCTCGTTCGGCGATATCGCGGGCGGTTTCACGAATTCCGGGCGCATCACGGGCGAATACGGCAATGGCGTTTCGATCACGGCGACGAACTGGGGCGCGGCGGATGTGCGGGCCGATATCGTCAACACGTTGAACGGCGTGATCGCGGGCGGGGCGACCGGCTTCTCCCTCAACGCCACGAATGTGTATGGCGACTTCCTAAACGACGGGACGATTAGCGGCGATGGTGAGAACACCGGGGTGAACCTGGCGGCCGAGTTGTTCGACGGGAACTTCACGAACAACGGTGCGA
>CAYXQB010000005.1:9850-30713 GCA_964466435.1 uncultured Flavobacteriaceae bacterium
TGAGCGGCGAGATCACTGGCGGCGTGACCGGTTTCTCCCTCAACGCCACGAATGTCTACGGTGACTTCCTAAACGACGGGACGATCACCGGCGGCGGCAACGAGACGGGCATTCATTTGGTTGCCGACCTGTTTGACGGCGACGTGACCAACGACGGCGTGGCGCAGGCGGCCTCCAACGCGCTGCACCTGGAATTCGTTACGCTGAATGGTGCCGTGCGCAACACGGGCACGATCGAAGCGACGGATTTGTCGGGTACTGCGGTGCGGCTTGCGATCGGCAACGGCGCCACGTTCACGAACGCAGGCGGTGGGTTGATTCTGGGCGATGTGGTGTTCGGGGGCGAGGCAGCTTATGCCTTTGCCGGCGAGGATGGCGGCGTCGAGGGTAGTCTGATCGGCGCGGGCAACGACGATACGATCGCCGTGCGGGGCACGCATTATTTCGTGGACGGCACGGCGAGCAATTTCGCGAGCTTTACAGTCGAGGATGGTGGCGCGGCGCTGATGGGCGCGCGCAGCGAAGGAGGCTCAAGCGCGGGCGGCTACAGCTTTGCCAATGTGGGTCAGTTGACTGTTGAGAACGGCGGCTTGCTTTACATCGACCGGGCGACGGTGTTGGAAGTTGGCAGCTACACCCAAGAAGCGGGCGGCGTCGTCGAGTTCTTCTTGGGCGCCCCGGATGGCTTTTCGGAGCTGACCGGCGATGTCACGGCAGGCGAGGGCGACTACGGCCGCATTTTGGTGAGCGGTGTCGCGAGTTTGGATGGTACGGTTGCAGGCTTTCTCGACCCGCTGTTCGACACGGCGAATGCGAACCTGACATCGGTGCGCTATGAGGACGTGATAGTGGCGGAGGGTGGCATCAACGGCGGCTTCTCGTCGGTGGCGCTGATCGCGAACTCGTCGTTGTTCGAGATGAACTCGGCCCTCGACGGCAACACGATCGACGTGACGGTCGCACGCACCTCGCTCGGCGACATCAGCGACGTGCCGGGCATCATCGTGAACCTTGGCGGGCCGTTCGACGCAATGGTGAGCGACCGGTCGAACGGTGTTGGGTCGGCCTCATGCGGGCTTGCGAGCGCAAGCGGTGGCTCGTGCCTCAACCGCTTTGCTCAGAACGATGCGTCGCAGGTGATGACTGACGCCAGCCCCGAGGATCCGTTCGACTGGCTTCGCACCGGCGTGCGCAAGGTCGGCGAGACGGCAGTGTGGGGCCGCGCGATAGGCGCGTGGGGCGAAAGCGACGGTTGGGCCGGCAGCAAAGGCAGCGAATTTGCGCTCGCCGGCGCAATCGTGGGCGTCGACTATGTGTTCGAGCGCGAGTTGATGGCGGGCGTCGCCGCGCAGTGGACGACGACCGACGTGGACTTCAAGGGCAGGCCCGACAATGCCGAGGTCGAGAACTTCGAGCTAGGCGCCTATGCCTCGATCGGCGATACGCGGCTTTACCTGAACGTGAACGCGAGCGCGATTTGGCACAACGTGCAGGTCCACCGCTTCTCGAACGGCGGCGGACGTGCGGCCGGCGAGTACGGCGGCCAGACGCTATCGGCGTTCGCCGAGGGCGGCAAGATTTTCGAGACGGAAGGCGGTTTGCGCATCGGACCGTTCGTCTCGCTCAGCCTCACGCATCTTGAAACGGATGCTTACCGCGAGAAAGGTACGGGGCCGTTGCTGTTCGTGCGCGATTCAACGCTCGACTCACTGAAGAGCACGGCGGGTGTGCGCTTCGGCTATCCGATCGAGCTCGAGTCGGGACGCAAGGTGGTGCCGGAGTTCAGGCTCGGGTGGACGCATGAGTTCATGGACAACCAGGCGTCGTTCCTGGCGAGCGTGCAGGGGCAGAACGCACCGCCCAGCATCATCTTCGGCGAGAAGTTCGCGCGCGATACGGTGCTGATCGGCACGGGCCTGACGGTGCCGCTGTCGGATTCGACGAACGTTTACGTCGACTATGACGCGGGCCTCAACCCGGACGTCACGACACACACGGTGTCGGTCGGTTTGCGGATGACTTGGTAGAGAGACGCAACGCAGGCGGCGCGGATGCATCACGCACAGCGATGGTGCGCAGTCGGTGAGTCCGCTTCGATTGGTGCTGCAGCTCCGTCGATGCGCAAGACCCGCGGCGAAAACGGGGTCAGAGAAGAGCTGTTGTGCAGGTGTCTTGGTTTGAAAGCGCGAGCGTTTGGTGCTGGGCGTGGTCGCGGAAGTTCACTCTGACCCCGCAATAGCATTTACGCATTGGTGACACATTCGAACTTGTTCGAAGGCGTGAGCGACCGCATCATGCTTGCGTGGTTGCATGTTGGTTTGGGCGCAACTCTCTCGGCATAAGACGGGCGCGGCGATCGCCGTTGCCGTTGATCGGGCGGTTGAGAGTGCGCGCGAGTGGGCTGGTACCGGACTTGGCCTATTGCTGAACCCGCTTGGGATCAGAGCCGGTGCTTGAAGAGCGCGACGGTCGAACGGGATAGTGAGCCATCTCCTCGACCGTCGCGCAAACTTCCGATTGCGATCCGCATTCGGTCCGTGGCGAGTGGCGGGGGGTAAGCCTGGCAAGGGCGTGAACATTGTTTTCAAGAGGGGTCGGCGCTGGCGTCGCCGCGCGGCCGTGAAGATCGATCCATGACTCTCGTCCTCCATGCACATCCCCTGTCGTCGTTCTGTCAAAAGGCCTTGATGGCCCTGTACGAGATGGAGACGCCCTTCACGCTCAACTTGGTCGACTTGGCCAACAGGGCTGCGCGGGATTCGCTTGCGTCGATTTGGCCGATCGGGGGCTTGCCCGTGTTGGAGGACAAGCGCCGCGGCGAGATCGTCCCGCAAGCCAGTACGATTATTGAGTATGTCGATCTGTTCTATCCGGGGCCGACAAAACTGCTTCCCTTCAGTCCCGTTGCTGCTTGGAGCGCGCGCGCGCAGGACCGGTTCTTCGACGCAAACGTGCAAGCTCCTGTTCAGAAGATCGTTACGGACATGCTGTGCCCGCCGGGCCGCGACGATCCTTACGGCGTGTCCCAGGCGAAGGCACAACTGCGAGCAGCCATCGATCTGCTCGAACGCACCATGGCGGACAGAATCTGGGCGACGGGGGACACTTTCAGCATCGCGGATTGCGCCGCAGGACCCGCCCTTTGGTACGCGAATGTGGTGATGCCGCTTGAGCGCCGGCATCCGCATGTCGCGGCGTACCTCGATCGCCTGGAAACGCGGCCGTCGCTGGCGCGCATTGTCAAGGACGCGATGCCCTACCAAGAGCTGCTTGCGGTGTGAACTTGGACTCTCTCCGATCGAGCGTGTTGATTGGGCCGGCCTATTGCATTGTCTCGCAAATTCGAAGCGTGTTGCTCTGCGCCGTCGTCGTGGGCGCGATTTCGGTCGGGACGTCGACTTCATCTGCCGGAGCGGAGCAGGGGTCTGAGCCGTCGGCGCGGTCGTTGTACGAACGCGGCGTCGTCGAGAGGCGGGCGGGGCGATCCGATGTCGCGATGGTGTTGCTGGCGCTCGCCGCAGCCCACGAGCCGGACAACGCCGATTTCCGGCTTCAGCTTGCCCTGGCACTGATGGCCACCAGCCGGATCGAAGCGGCGCAGCGTGAGCTGCGGCGTGCCCTGCGGCTGGCACCGGGATATCCCGACGCTGAGATTGCTCTCGGCTATATCGATCTGTTTCTCGGACGCCGGCAGCTGGGCGAGGCGCGGGCCCGGCAGTTGTTGCGACGGTACCCCGCACGTGAGGATGTGCTTCTTTTTGCCGAGCGCGCGAAGGCGCCCGCAAGTCCCGCACGGTTGCCTTCTTCGAGCGGCCGGGCAATCACGCTGCGCCTGTCGCGGTTCGATGGATCGGTGAACGACGGCCGCCTGCCCACGGGTCTGCTGCGCGGTTCGTTTGGCGGCGCCGCACGAAGAGACGACGATGTACGTTTGGCGGCGGCCGTCGACCTTTCTACCAGCGTACGCCTTCAAACTCGGTGAACTGCATTTCGCTGCCGTCGGCGGCGATCAGGACGCCGGCATGGGTGCCGCCGAAATCATACGTAGAGCCGGCACCGTGCAGCACGAACGTCTGACCCGTGTCGAGCTGCAGCAGCCAATCGCCCGCGGCCAACGGCGGTGTCGAGCCTGATGCGATCGCTTCCATCCAACCGGCGCCGCCGGCGGCCGTGTCGATATGGATGAAGTCGATCCCGCCGCCACCGTTTACCGTGTCGAGGCCCGCGCTTAAACTAAAGTGGACGACATCGTCACCACCGCCGGCGACGAAGGCGTTGGCGCCGGAGTTGCCATAGAACGTGTCGGCGAAGGACGACCCGGTGACGTTCTCGAAGCCGGACACCGTGTCACCCTGCGCGTCGCCGCCGGAGACAGCGTTGGTCCGAAGATTGACTGTGACACCTGCCGAGGAGCCGGCATAGGAGAGCGTGTCCACGCCGCCGTCGCCGGCCAATCTGTCAGTGCCAGCGCCACCCTCGATCGTGTCGTTGCCGGCGCCGCCCGAGAGGCGGTCGTTGCCGATGCCGCCAACAATGGCGTCGGCGCCGGTGCTTCCGGTGATCGTGTCGTTGCCCGCGCCGCCGTCAATCCTGGCGATGCCGGTCAGCGTCGTCGCCGAGAAGTTCAGCGTGTCGCCGCCGGTGCCGCCTGCGATCGAGACGTTTGCGAAGCCGCCCGACGAGATCTCTTCGATCCCGCTTGCGGATCCGAAGCCGGACAGGAGGCCGATCACGACATTATCGGCGGTCGCGACGACGCGGTCCGTTCCGCCCGTGCCGGTGTCGGAAAAACTGTCGAAGCCGTGGCCGGCGCCAATCTCGTATGTGTCGCCGCCATTGCCGCCGCGCAGGCTGTCGTTGCCGGCACCGCCCACGATGGTGTCGGCGGCTGCGCCGCCGGTGATCGTGTCGTTGCCGGCGCCGCCGTCGATCCTCACGATGCCCGTGAGGGTCGTCGTTGAGAAGTTCAGCGTGTCGTTACCAGTGCCGCCTTGGATCGAAACGTTTGCGAAACCGCCGCCAGAGATTTCTTCGATGCCGCTCGCAGTGCCAAAGCCCGACGCCAAGCCGATGACGACGTTGTTGGCGGTCGCGACGACACGGTCGGTGCCACCGGTGCCGGTGTCGGAGAAGCTGTCGAAGCCGTGACCGGCGGCGATTTCGTACGTGTCGCCGCCGTTGCCGCCGCGCAGGCTGTCGTTTCCGGCGCCGCCCATGATGGTGTCGGCGGCCGTGCTGCCGGTGATCGTGTCGTTGCCGGCGCCGCCGTCGATTCTGACGATGCCGGTCAGGGTCGTTGTCGAAAAGTCGAGCGTGTCGTTACCAGTGCCGCCTTGGATGGAAACGTTTGCGAAACCGCCTGCGGAGATCGCTTCGATCCCGCTCGCTGCACCGAAGCCCGAGCGCAGGCCGATCGCGACGTTGTTCGCGGTTGCGACAATCGTGTCCGTGCCGGAGGTGCCGCCGTCGGCGTAACTGTCGAAGCCATCGCCTGCGGCAAAGCGGTAGGTGTCGCTGCCGTTGCCGCCGCGCAACGTATCGTCGCCGGTGCCGCCGATGAGCGTGTCGTCGCCGATTCCGCCCTCGAGCGTGTCGTTGCCCGTGCCGCCGTCGAGCGTATCGTTCCCATCGTCGCCCCGCAGCGTGTCGTTGCCAGTGCCGCCCCACAGCAGGTCGTTTCCGGCGGCGCCCGAAAGCGTGTCGTTGCCGCCGGCGCCGTCATAGGCGTCGGCCTTGCCGGTTCCAGCGAACGTGTTGGCGGCAGAGGTGCCTATGGTCTTGGTTGCCGCCGTGTCGTCGGTGTTTTCGATCTGCAAGGTGAAGCTGCGCGCGACCGAACGGCCGCCCGCATCGGTCGACGTCACGGTCAGTGGGATTGTGGGTCCCGCAGCGGCCTCGTGGTCGAGGCTGACGCCGCTCTTCAGCTTCAACTGACCTGCGACCACCTCAAATCGCGCGTCGGAAACCGCGTAAGTGTGTGCGTCGCCCGCGTCGGGATCGGTTGTCGTCAGCGTGCCGACCACCGCACCGGCCGCATTCTCGGCGACGGTCAAATTGGAAAGGGCGACATCGGTGGGGGCTTCGTTTGCGTTCTGCACCGTGATCGCGAAGCTTTCGCTGTAGGACAGGCCGCCGGCGGCGGTCGCCGTGACGTCGATCGTGACGCCCGGTTCCGCTTCGCGGTCGAGCGCGATACCGGCCTTCAACTTCAGTTCGCCGCCAACGATCTCGAAGCGGCTGTCCGAGACCGCGTAAGTGTGGCTATCGCCGGCATCCGGGTCGACCGTCGACAGCGTGCCGATCGTGGAGCCCGGCGCATTCTCGGCCACGCTTGCGTTCGAAAGCGTGATATCGGCTGGGCTCTCGTTCGCGTTTGCGACCGCGATCGTGAAGTTTTCGCTGTAGGACAGGCCGCCTGCGTCGGTCGCCGTGACCGAGACGGTTACGTTTGGTTCTGCCTCGTGGTCCAGCGCGATGCCGTCTTTCAGCTTTAGTTCGCCAGCCACGACTTCGAAGCGAGCGTCCGAAACCGTGTAGGTGTGGCTGTCGCCCGTGTCTTGATCGGCCACGCTCAGGCTTCCGATGACCGCGCCGGCCGCGTTCTCGCCGACCGTTGCGTTCGAGAGCGCGATATCTGTCGGCCGGTCGTTCGCATTCTCGACGGCGATCGTGAAGGTCTCGCTGTGTGAAAGGCCGCCGGCGTCCGTCGTGGCGACGTCAACGGTGATGCTGGCTTCCGTTTCGTGGTCCAGGGCAACGCCGTCTTTGAGCTTGAGTTGACCGCCGACAACTTCAAAGCGGCTGTCGGAGATCGTGTAGGCATGAGCGTCGCCGAGGTCCGCATCAACCGTCGCAATCGTGCCGACGACCGCGCCTGGCGTACTCTCGGCAACGCTCATGTTCGACAGTGCGATGTCCGTCGGCGCCTCGTTCACGTTCGTGACCGAGATCGTGAAGCTCTCGGTGTAGGAGAGGCCGCCCGCGTCGGTGGCCGTGACCTCGACGGAAACAGCCGGTTCGGCTTCGTGGTCGAGGGCGATCCCGTCTTTCAGCTTCAGTTCGCCGCCAACGACTTCGAAGCGGGCGTCCGAAACCGTGTAGGTGTGGCTGTCGCCCGCGTCTTGGTCGGCCGCGCTGAGGCTGCCGACGACGGCGCCCGCCGCGTTCTCGGCAACGCTTGCATTCGACAATGCGATATCCGTCGGTGCTTCGTTCACGTTCTCGACGGTAATCGTGAAGCTTTCGGTGTAGGAGAGGCCGCCCGCGTCGGTGACCGTCACGTCGACCGTGACGGCAGGTTCGGCTTCGTGATCGAGGGCGATGCCGTCTTTCAGTTTCAGGTCGCCGCCAACGACTTCGAAGCGGCTGTCGGAAACCGTATAGGTGTGGCTGTCGCCCGCGTCTTGGTCGGCCGCGCTCAGGCTGCCGACGACGGCGCCCGCCGCGTTCTCGGCCACGCTCATGTTCGACAGCGCGATGTCCGTCGGCGCTTCGTTCACGTTCTCGACGGTAATCGTGAAGCTCTCGCTGTAGGAGAGGCCACCGGCGTCGGTGGCCGTGACCTCGACGGAAACAGCCGGTTCGGCTTCGTGGTCGAGGGCGATCCCGTCTTTCAGCTTCAGTTCGCCGCCAACGACTTCGAAGCGGGCGTCCGAAACCGTGTAGGTGTGGCTGTCGCCCGCGTCTTGGTCGGCCGCGCTCAGGCTGCCGACGACGGCGCCCGCCGCGTTCTCGGCAACGCTTGCATTCGACAACGCGATATCGGTGGGCGCTTCGTTCACGTTCTCGACGGCGATCGTGAAGCTCTCGCTGTAGGAGAGGCCACCGGCGTCGGTCGCCGTGACTTGGACCGTGACACTCGGTTCGGCTTCGTGGTCGAGGCTGATACCGTCCTTCAGTTTCAGCTGTCCGCCCACGACCTCGAAACGATTGTCGGAAACGGTGTAGGTGTGGCTATCGCCTGCGTCCGGATCGGCGGTCGCGAGCGTGCCGACCACGGCGCCGGTACCGTTCTCGGCGACGCTCTGGTTCGACAGCGTGATATCGGACGGCCGCTCGTTGACGTTCTCGACCGTGATCGTGAACGTCTCGGCGTACGAGTGGCCGGCGCTGTCGGTCACCGTCACCGAAATGGTCAGAGACGGTTCGCTTTCGTGATCGAGCGCGATCCCATCCTTGAGCTTGAGTTCGCCGTCCACGACCTCGAACCGCTCGTCCGATACCGTGTAGCGAAACGTCTCGCCCGCATCGGGATCGATCGTGGTGAGCTTGCCGACAACCGCACCCGCGGCGTTCTCCGCGAGCGACGTGTTCGAGAGCTCAATGTCGGTCGGCGCTCCGTTTTCGCTCTCTTCGGCGACCAGGGGCTGTGGCAGGGCTTGAATGGACGAACCGGACTCTTCGAGCCCGCCCGGGTTGACGGTGACGAGCGAGAACTTCTCGACCGAGGCAACAGAGCTGCTGCCTGGCGCCGGACCTGCTTGGAGAGCCGGGCTGCCAGCGTCCTCTAAGAGCCGCCCGGTTGGGGCGTCGTTCGGCTCAACTCGATCCGAGTCCGGGCGTTCCGAAACGGCGGGCGTTAGAGGCTTGTCCTCGGCGCCGGCAGCGACTTCGGCCGCCGCGCCCGGTGATGGCGGGGCTTTGGTCTGTGTTTCAACGCTCAGCGCGCCGAAATGCGCATTCTGAAGGTGCAGACCGTTGTCATCGGCCGGCGGCGTTTCAGTGCCGTTTCCCGTGCCGGTGGCCCCGCCGTGCCTATCGCTCCCGCTCGCCCGCTCGAGGGCAGGGTCGTGCAATCCGTCCGACGAAGCGGAGAGATTGTTCGATTTTTCGAGAGTGCTCATAGCGAGTGTACCCCTGTTGCATGGGTGCCTTTGCGTGGGTGAGCCGACGCCATCTTGTTTAAGAGAAATGGGGGAGTTCCTAGGAGAGATCGTTAACGACGGAGAACTTCCGGCCTAGCTTAAGAATGCGGAAACAAATTGGTGCCAGAGTTGAATCAAATTGCACCGATCGCATTTGCCGTTCGTTTAGCGTTCGGTAAGCCCTTCGCACTTAAATGACCCATGAAGAGGGCGGGGCGAAGCTTGTCCCCCAGCGGGATCATGAACGCCGAAGACGGTACCAAGGCACTGCATCGCATTTGGATGCGGCCCGACGTGATGATGGCGTCGCTCGCGATCAACGTGCTTGCTCTCGCGCTGCCGATCGCAATTCTTCAGATTTACGACAGAGTTGTCCGCCACCAGGCGTACAGCACTTTGATCGTGCTGACGCTGGGCGTCATCGCCGCGTTTGCGCTGGAGTTCATGCTGAGGGTCGTGCGTGCGCGCATCATGTCGTCGGAAGGCGCAAGGTACGATCACCGGCAGAGTTCGCGCGCGCTCGCGCGAATGCTGGCGGCCGACATCGAGGGCTTCAAGGGCACGACACCCGGCGCCCATATCGAGCGGTTCAATGCCATTCAGACGGTGCGCACCTATTACTGCCAGGCGGGGGCGCTGCTCGCCGACTTGCCGTTTGCACTGTTGTTTGTGGCGACGATCGGCGTCGTCGCGGGATGGATGGCCGTTCTTCCGCTGCTGCTGTTCGCTTGCTTTGTCGCGCTCGGCATCTCGCTGGCGCGCCGGTTGACTGTCGAAACCGGCCGGCGCGAGCAGAACGACGTGAAGCGTCACAATTTTCTGGTCGAGTGCATCGGCGGCATCGCCACGGTCAAGGCGTTGGGCTTGGAGGCCGTCATGCAACGGCGGTACGAGCGCTTGCAGGAAGAGTCGGCGGATGCGTTCGGCGCGACCACCCGCATGACCGGTCAGGTTCAGTCGATCGCAGGCGAGCTTGCGCAAGCGGCAGCCGTCATCACGGTCGCGGTCGGTGCGATCGCGGTGGTCGAGGGCGGGCTCACGATCGGCGGGCTTGCCGCCACCACGATCCTCACGGGCAGGTTTTTGCAGCCGGTCCTGAAGGGGCTCGGACTATGGGCCCGCTATCCCTTCATTCGGGTGGCCGAGGCAAAGCTGCGCGGCATAGATGCGCTCGCTGCACAGATTGCGGGCGACCGGACGTTGCCAGCGAAGCCCGCTTCGCTGACGCTCAATGCGGTGTCGTTCCGTTACGAGGGCGCACCGCGCAACGCCGTCGACGGGGTCACGCTCGAGGTTCAACCGACCAGCTATATCGGCATCACGGGTCAGACGTCGGCCGGCCGCAGCACGCTGCTGAAGCTGCTCAACGGTATGCTCACGCCAAGCGATGGCGGTGTGCGCTACGACGATGTGCCGCTTCATCTCTATGCGCCACACGAGCTGCGACGCCAGATCGCGCTGATGACAACCACGCCTGCGATCTATGCCGGTACGTTGCTCGAGAACCTCACTCTCTTCGAGGATGGGTCGGTTAAACGCAGGGCGCTGGCGCTTTGCCGGATCCTAGGCCTTGAAGATTACGTCGCAAACTTGAGCCGCGGTCTCGATACGCCGCTATCGGGCGGTGCGGATACGCCGCTTGGCATCGCGCAGCGCATCGCGATCATACGCGTGCTTGCGCATGACCCGCGGATCATTCTGTTCGATACCGCCAATGCAGCGCTCGATCACGATGCCGATCGCCTGTTGCTGTCCTACTTCGAACATCAGAAGGGCAAGCGGGCTGCGATCTTCGTGACCGACCGGCCGTCATACTTGCATCTGTGCGACGAGATTTACGACATGTCGGAGGGGCGGCTGGTCCGCCGCCCGCGTGGGAACGCGCGTCCTCGCGCGACCGGAGGCGCGTCATGAACCTGCGTCCGCTTGCCGAAGCGCTTTTGGCGCGCGATGTTCCGCAGCGCTGGCTTGCAATCCTGAAGGCCTATTGGCACACGCTCGTGACGTTCGATCCGAACGCGATCGCGCCGTCGGCTTCGCGCCGGCCGCGCACGATTGCAACGGCCCAGTGTCTGGCTCCACTCTTGAAGTCTCTGGCGTTTCGTGGCGGTGAGGTCAACGTCGCCGAAGCGGCGCCGCATTTCCAGGAAGCCATGGACGTCGCGGATCTGCGAACGGCGCTCGTCAACCTCGGCTATGGAACCGAGGGGGCGGCTTTTCATGTGCGCAACATCGACGCGCGCCTGATGCCCTGCTTGCACGAGGACGCTGCCTCGGGCGCCGTCATCGTCGTTCTGGGTGTTATGGACGGCGCGGCTTTCGGTTTCGCCGACGGTCACTACCGCGCGCTCACCCGCGAGGAGGCCCACCGCGACGGCACCGCTTACTTCATTGTACCTGCCGGTTCCGCCCGGAACGCGCAGCGCCGCCGCTCGTGGTCGGCCAACCTCATGCGGCGCTTTCGATCCTTCGCAGCTCAGCTTGTGGCCATATCGGCCGCCTCGAACGTGCTGTCGATCGCCATACCGCTCTTTGTGATGGCCGTGTACGATCGCGTGATCGCGTTGAACGCGCTCGACGTGTTGCCGATGCTGCTGGTCGGCATCGCGATTGCGATCGCCGGCGATCTCTACCTGAAAACATTGCGCTCGAATCTCTTGGGCACGATGGCGGCGCGCATCGACTATCTCATCGGTACGCAAACCTTCGCGAAGCTGTTGCGGCTGCCTTTGAGCTACACCGACGGTCCTCCGGTTGCCGCGCAGATTGCGCGGTTGCGGGAGTTTCAGGCGCTTCGCGACCTGTTTGCCGGGCCGGCTGCCGGCGCCATCATCGACTTTCCCTTTACGCTGATTGCGCTTGGGGTCATTGCCGCCTTGGCGGGGCCGCTTGTCATCGTCCCGCTGGCGGCGTGCGTCGTGTTCGCGGCCGCGAGCTTCTTCGGCGCGCGGTGGATTCAAAGTTATGAGCAGGCGCATTCCGACGCCGCGGCGAAGCTGGCCAACCACATCACAGAGACGGCGCTGCATCACGAGAGTCTGAAGCGCGAAGGCGCGGAAGGCGTGTGGACGTATCGGTTTCGTCTCTTGTCCGCGGACGCAGCGATGCGGGCCGGCGACGTTCACGATCGAGCGTCGGCGGTCGATGCGCTGGGCCAGCTGCTGAACAACGGTGCCGCGCTTGCGGTCGTCGTGTTCGGGTCGCTGATGGTTCTGGGCGGTTCGCTCAGCATCGGGGCTTTGATCGCCACGATGGTGTTGACGTGGCGCATCCTTGGGCCGGCACAGCACCTGTTCCAAACGCTGGGCCGCCTCAGCCGCTTGAGCGCATCGATCCAGTCGATGAACCAACTCTTGCGCTTGACCGACGAATACGAGGCGAGCGTGCCGAATCTTGCGCGTGCGCCGCGCGAGGGGAGGGTTACGTTGAGCCGGGTGAGCCTGCGCTACGGCAAAGACGCCGACCCGGCGCTCGTGAACCTCAACCTGAATGTTCCGGCGGGCAAGATGGTTGCGGTCGCCGGACCCAACGGATCCGGCAAGTCTAGCGTCTTGCGCGCCGTGCTTGGGCTCTATCAGCCGCAAGCAGGGATAGTGGCGCTTGACGGCGCCGATATCCGCCAGCTTTCGCCGCGTTTGCTGCGCCGTGCCGTCGCCTGCGCCCCGCAGCGCACCGACGTCTTCTACGGCACGATCGCGCAGAATCTGCGTCTTGCCGATCCTTTGGCGTCCGACGAAGTGTTGCGCGCCGCTCTCGATGCTGCCGGTCTCTTGCCGGAGGTGCTCAAGCTGCCGGAGCAGTTCAACACCCGCATCGGCGACACCCGGACGCAAAACCTGCCGCCGGGCTTTCTTCGGCAGCTCGTCATTGCGCGCGCTCTTGTTCGCCGGGCGCCGGTGCTGTTGCTCGACGAGCCCGAAGCGACGTTGGACGAGGCCGGTGCCGCGGCCGTGCAGCGCCTTCTTGAGAGCTTGCGCGGCACCAGGACAGTCATCTTCACCAGTCATCGGCCCAGTTACATTCGTATCGCAGACTTTGCCGTCGTCATGCGCGGCGGTGCCGTCGAGTTCGGCGGCGCGCCGGAGGAAGCGATCGGCAGACTCTTGGGCCAAGAAAAAGGCGGACGAGCGGCATGAGCGACGGCATGAACCGGGCCCTGCAAAGGGCGAAGACCAAGGTCAGGCTGCTGCTTGACCCTGGTGTCGTCGCGTTGAACCAAGCTATCGAACTGGAGGAACGTCCGCCGGCACAAAGCCTGACGCATTTGGTCTATGCGATTTTTGGCATCGTGGCGCTTGCCGTGATCTGGTCGATCCTCACACGCGTGGATGTCGTGACGAACGCGCCGGGACGCGTGCAGCCGGTGGGAGACCTTGTCGCGATCCAGCATCTCGACGGCGGCGTGGTCGCGCAGATTCTGGTGGCGGAGGGCGAGCAGGTTCGCAAAGGGCAGACGCTGTTGCGTCTGGCGGCTTTGGACACGCAAGGACGGCTCGATCAGCTGAAGGCGAAACGCGCCGCGCTTTTGATCGCGATGGAAGGCGACCGGGCATTGACGGAGCGTCGAGCGCCGAAGTTCGATGCCGTCGTAACGGGATTTTCGGTGCAGAAGACCGAGCAGTTGAGCCTCCATACCGCACGGCAACAGGCGCTCGAAGCCGAGCGGACGGTATTGACCGCGCAGAAGGCTCAGCGCGAGTCCGAGGTCAGGCGTCTTGCGGCACAGCTTATCGTATTGCGTCGCGACGAGCGGAATGCGGAAGAAGAACTTGCCATGCGCACGGACTTGCTCGATCGCAAGCTCACGACGCGCGATCGCTTTTACGGGGCACAACGGGACGCGGCCGACCGGCAGAAGCAGCGCTTGAACGCGCGCGACCAGCTGGCCGGTGCCGAGAGCCAGCTTGCCGAGTATGAACGCAAGCTCGTGGAGTTCGAGACGCGCACGCGCGCCGCCGCGCAAGAGTCGATCGCCAAGCACACGGCCGAGCTTGCCGAGGTCGACGCAGCGCTCAAGAACGAGCAGGGGCGCGCCGGACGGTTGAACGTCACCGCGCCGGTACCGGGCATCGTATCGGGCCTGTCCGTCAAGGCGATCAACGCGGTCGTAAAGCCCGGTGAGACGCTGATGGAGGTCGTGCCGACGGGCGATCCGCTGGTTGTCGTGGCCGAAGTGAAGCCGCAAGACATCGGCCAAGTTGCCGTCGGGCAGCGCGCGGACGTGCGTGTGTCGGCTTTCGACTATGCGACGTTCGGGAAGTTGATCGGAACCGTGGACCGGATTTCGGCCAGTACGTTCGCCGACCAAGATGGGCGCCAGTTCTATAAGGTGCGCGTGCGGCTTCAGCGCGACTATTTCGGCAACGACCCGCGCAAGGGACGCATCATCCCCGGCATGGACGTCGAGGTGGACGTGAAGACGGGCGCGCGGTCGATATTGGCCTATCTGCTGAAGCCGGTCACGCGGACCTGGGACACGGCGCTGAAGGAGCCCTGAGGGCGCCGGCCGCTCAGCCCTCGGCCAGCCGCGCATACGTTGCGCGAATGCGATCACGGACGTGCTCCGGCTGTTGGTCGATCGCATGGGCGAGGTTGCGCAGTTCGCAGCGCAGGCCGTGGATCTGATCCAACAGCGAGAGGACGAGCGGCACGGTCTCGTCGTCGAAATCGAGCGCGTGCTCGAGGTCGTTGAGCAGGCGCACGCGTGCGACGTCCACCTCGTGAAAGCGCGCCGCGCCTTCGTGCCGTTCGGGTCTGACCCAACCCAAGCGGATCCATCTGTGCAGGCGTGGCAACTCGAGGTCGCGGATTTCGACGACCAGATCTTGTTCGCTGAACACCATGGCGTCAGGCACTCCTCGGATCGTAGGCATGTTTTTCGCGCCAAGTCTGCATGAAGGCCGCGAGGTCGTCGTCGATCGTCTTCGGCATGACGATCTTGAGGCGGACCAGATGGTCGCCCGGCGTGCCGGTCTTGCCTTTGATGCCTTTGCCTTTGAGGCGCAGCGTTTGGCCGCTGGAGGCGCCCTTCGGGATCGTCACCATGACACGGCCGGAGACGGTCGGGGCTTCGACCTTGGCGCCCAGCACCGCTTCGTCGAGCGCGATCGCAAGTTCGCTCATCACGTCGTCGCCCTTGCGTTCGAACTGCGGGTGCGGGCGGACGTGGATCTCGATCAATGCGTCGCCCGCGGGCGCGTCGCCGCGGCCGGGTTGGCCCAAGCCTTTCAGGCGCAGCGTCTGGCCGTCGCTCACACCCTCGGGGATCGTCACGCCGATCTGTTTGCCGTCGGGCAGCGTGATGCGCTGCTGGCCGCCGGTCGCGGCAGTGAGAAAATCGATCTCCAACCGGTAGTGCACGTTGGCGCCGCGCGCGTGTGCACCTTGACCGGTGGCGCCGCGCGCGAAGAAGTCGGAAAACAAGTCGGAGACGTCCTCGAAATCGGCAAAGCCGCCCGTCGATTGATAGTGGCGCGCGCCGCCCTGATCGGCGAAGTCGCGGTAGTAGCGCTGCTGCGGCCGTTCCTGGCCCGCCTCGTCGATTTCGCCCTTGTCGAATCTCGCGCGCTTCTCCGCGTCGCCGACGATGTCATAGGCCGAGGCCACTTCCTTGAACCGGTCGGCGGCATTCTTGTCGCCAGGGTGCAAATCGGGGTGCAGCTTTTTGACGAGCTTGCGATAGGCGCTCTTGATGTCCTCGGCCGTCGCCGTCTTGGCGACGCCGAGCAGGGCGTAAGGGTCTTTGGCCACCGGGGCACCGTTCGCTATTTCGGATGGGTGAAAGATAGGAACGAGGGCCGACCCGCCGCAAGGGCGCACCGGCGGCGGAGGCCAGCAAACGATCAACCCGCCACGCCGAAACAAAACCGTCGTCAAACGGGCCGGCTCGCCCACGCGAGACTTCGAATACAGATCGTCATGGCCGGGCTTGACCCGGCTACCCAGGGTCGCGTCGCTGCCGCTCGCCGGAACGCCGCTCGTTTTCTGGGTTTGCGAGTGCAGATGAGACACTGCGGCCCGTGGCCCTGGGTGGCCGGGTCAAGCCCGGCCATGACGAATAAGTTGGGTTTGGGTGCTGACCCGGACACGCGGGGGTCAAGCCCGGCGATGGCGCGTTTGTTTGTGCCTGTGGCGCTGCGTGGGCTCGGCTATAGAGCCGCCTGGAAGCGGAACGTGGGTGTCAGTTCCCAGGTTTCGCCGGTCTTTGTGTCCAAGGTCGAGAGGGCGACGGTGGCTTTGCCTTCGAGCGTCAGCGTGATGTGCTTGCCGATCGCGTAGCTGGGGGCGAGCTTCAGGCTGAGCAGCGTGTCGCGGCGATGGCGGGCCGAGAAGTGCGGGTAGTCGTCGACTTCGACTTTCGGCGCGACGGCGAGCGACAGGTTGCCGTCCAAGGACTGCACCCATTCGAGTTCGAGCGAGGCGAAGTGCATGTCGAGCGGCGTGTAGGTCGAGGCGACATGGCCAGCGGTGAGCGCGGCGGTGAACTGGCCTGCGGGCGCGTCCGGCAGGACGGCCGCGGCGAAGCGTTTGGCGACATAGATGTCGGTAGTGTCGAAGCCCACGTAAAACGTGCCGTAACCCGGCGCGTAGACTTCGAAGCGTTCCCATTCGAGGAAATAAGACCAGTCGGCCTCGTTCCGGCCCGCGGCCAGATAGAGCCGCCAGGAGTCCGCATCGTAACTGCCGAAATGGTCGAAGCGGTCGGCGGCGGCGCCAAGTTCGGCGCTCGCCTCGTACGCGCCCATCACAACGCGCAGCGAGGCCGCGATTTCCGGGCTGACGATCGTGTCCCAGGCTTTCGGAGCATCCAGAAAATCGGCGAGTTCCGTGCCCCACACGCGCACGCTTTCCGTGGTTTCGAAATGGAATGCCGGACTGTCGTCGTCGGCGCGAACGCCGCTGCTCAGGCTTGCGGCGATGACCGCCGCAGCCACACCTCTCCCCACCATCGCTTGCCCCGACGAGCCTTATCCCCCCGGCTCTTGAGCGACATCATAGTGCGTGACGCGGCTGCGTGTGGTGATGGTTTGGCCACAGCTCTGCGAAACTGTCCCCGCGTTCACTATGAACCCGCGGGCGCACGACTGCGCGCGCAAGGGTCTTCGCGCGGCGCACTGCGGTGGCAGTTCGTAGGCCGCGCGTGGATGCCTAACCGGCGACGTTCTGCCGTTGCGTTGCGCCGTCGGCGAGACGTTTGAGGATGGCCGCGTTGAGGTCTGTGCCGGGGCGTTGTGTGTTCGAGTCGGAGGCCATTTCGCGATGCGCGACCTCGACGCGGTTGCGCCCGTTCGCTTTGGCGGCGTAGAGCGCGGTGTCGGCGACCTTCAGGACCTCCATCACGCCGTTGCCGAACTCGGGAAAGGCCGCAACGCCGACGGAGATCGTGATCCGCGGCAGGTTGTCGTCGCCGTAGCGCACGGTGATCCGTTCGACCGCGGCGCGCAGGTCTTCCGCCCGCGCCGTGGCGTCTTGCAGCGTGGCGCCCGGCAACAGGGCCACGAATTCTTCGCCGCCGTACCGGCAGGCGACATCCTCGCCGCGAAACGTCGCCATCATCGCTTCGCCGACGGCGCGCAGCACGCTGTCGCCCGCGTCGTGACCGTGATTGTCGTTGAATTTCTTGAAGTGGTCGACGTCGATCGACAGCATCGCGACGGATTGGCTGCTGCGGGCGGCGCGCTGAAACTCGCGCCGCGCCGTTTCGAGCAAATAGCGTCGATTGTAGAGGCCGGTCAGAACGTCGCGGATCGCCTGATCGCGCAGCTGATCGCGCAGCTTGACGTTCGCGATGGCGAGGCTGATGTGCTCGACGGCGGCAAGACCGAGCCTTCGCTGTTCGGTGAAGGCGGCCTTGCGGTCTGCGGCCGTGACGCCGTCCTGCGGCTTCAGCTCGAGATGCAAGAGGCCCACGGTTTCGCCGTGCGCCAGAATGGGGATGCAGCAATAGTCCTCGGCCGAGCCGGGCGCCACGTGCGAACAATCGAACTCGATCTCGTGTTGGCCGTGCGTGTAGGTCCGCCCGCGGCGCAAGCCCCAGCAATCGTCGGGGTGCATCGTGGCCGTCGCCTGCGTGCCGTTCCACACTTTGGCGCATTCGAGGATGTCGCGCGAATTGGCGTAGATGTAGATCGCGCCCGTGGCGCCGGGCAGGAAGCGCGAGAGGAACTCGGCGATCATCTGATAGAGTTCGGCCTCCGACTTCGCCGATTGCAGCCACTCGTTCAGTTCGGACAGGATCGTCGCCTCGCGCGTCAGACGGCTGCGCTCGACGGCGTCGCGCCCGAACGCTTCGACGGTACGGGCGATTTCGCCGATCTCGTCCCGGCGCTTCGTCGGCAGGGCGGTGTCGTACTCGCCGCGCGCCAGCCGCTGCAAGGCGCGGTTCAAGGCGTCCAGCGGGCGCAAGACTTCGATTTGGGTGACCCAGGTCGCGAAGACGGCGATGACGCCGCCGAGGATCAGCGCGACGGTGCCGATCAACCAGGCGCGGGTGGAGAACGTGTCGGCCGCTCTCGCATGCGACCGGACGAGCCCTTCCAGCTGGTCGCCCGCCGTGCTCATGCCGGTTTCGAGCGCTTCGAACTGCTTCGAGAAATCGGCAAGCAGAACGTCGGCCCGGGGATCGGCGTCGAATGCTGATTGCACGAGCGCTTCGGCCGTCTTCGCGTAGACGTCGAGCGGGCTCTGCAGGGCGCGCAGTGTGGCAACGATCTCGGCGGGCAGCGGCAGCGTGGCGTCCGCGGCCATCAGGCGGCGCAGTTCGGCGATGTGCGTGCGCAAGCCGGCGGTGACGCCGGCGCGCCGTTCGGGCGCGGTGCGCCTATAGTGGAACGCGGCGAAGACGTCGGCGCGCACGGCGTCGTGCATCATGTCGACGTTCGTGTGATTGCGCAGCGCGACGGCCGCGAGCTGCGACTCGCCGAGTTTCGCGGCCACATTGCCGGACCCGACTTTGAGCGCGGTGACGAGCAGGATGATCGTGACGACGCTCGCACACGTGGCGGCGACAAGCTTCACCTTCAACGAAATCGACATTTCGTCCTCATGACGGATTTCTTAGGGTGAGCCATGGTCAGCATGGCACGCCGGGGGTGAACGCCCGGTTATGCCTGCGTCGCGGAAAAGGTTGCGGAGTCCTTAAGGTGAGGGTTTGGCAAGGGTTTCGCCGCCCGCGCCGCCCTGACGTCGGACCGCCGCCGTCTCTTCCTTGCAGATTGAGGCGCCGGCGGCGATACCCACGGCCGGCTGCGCGGCGTCCCCGTCAATAGAGCGGCTTGCCTTCCGTGCGTGTGACGATGTCGTCGAGGAACTTTTGGAACGAAGGCGAATAGGCGTCGCGACGCAGCTCGAAGGCGGCACGCGGGCCTGCGGCCTTGAAGGTGCGCGCCCAGACGCGGGTGTTGGCCTCCCACCACGGCTTGTCGATGAGGCCCGCTTCGAACTGGCGGTGCAGCTCTTCGAAGATGCGCAAGACCCAGGACGTCAGGTTCACGAACTGCATGCGCTCCACCGGGTTCAGCGCCTCCATCCCGTCGAGCCCTTTGGCCAGGAGCGGCGCCATGATGGGCACTTCGAACATCGCGCGGCTGACGCTTTGGAATTTTTCGGCGTGGTTGCGGCTGGCCGCCTCGCGCATCATGCGGTTCGTCTGGCGCACCTGAAGGCCGACGAACAGCAACGAGGCGACGAGCGCGACGGCGGCGATGATCTGGCTGATGAGGTAGACGTCGTTCAGCGACATGAGCGTGGGGTTCCCTGATATGCAAGGCTGATCGTAGCACGCCGCATGTCCGGGCGAGCGCTAGCCCTGGGACCGCGGGCGTCCCCGCCCGCTCTTTGCTGGCTCTCAAGCGCCGACGCGATGGAAATGTTGCGAGAGCGGGCGGGGACGCCCGCGGTCCCAGGCTGGGTGTGCTGAAGAAGCGGCGTCGGCCTCACCCCGCCGCGCACGGCCAGTGACCCGGCGCTATGACGGCGGCGGGCCAGGCGGTGTGGAACCAGCCGGACTGGCCCCAGAGGTGTGCGCTGGTCTTAGCGTGGAACGGGCCCATGGGCGTGGGGAGGCGCCGTTTCTTCGTGCGCACGGCTTGGCCGTTGCGCAGCAGTTCGCCGCGCCAGCCTTCGCTGCGCGTGCAGGGGGCGGTGACGGTGAGCCGATAGACCCAAGTGTCGCGCCCCATAATGAAATTGCCGCCGTTCGTTTGCATCCAGCGCAGCTGATCTTCGTGGATGAAGCCGCACGGCACCCAGGGCCAGTCGCAGGCGACGCTGACGAAGGGACCGGCGTTCGTTTCGACGACGCTGCCCGCCGGGCGTGCGAGCGGCGCACCGCTTGGATCGTAGAGCACGCCGCGCCAGCCTTGGGAGCGCGTGCCGGGCGCGGTGACGGTGATTTCGTAGAAGAGGCGCGCGTCGGCGGCGGAGGCGGGTGGGGTGAGGGCGGCTGTGAGGGTGAGCGTGAGAAGAAGGGACAGAATGGTGCGCACGGGGCGGGCCTCTATGTGTTCGGCGCGTTGGAGGCTAAGGCAACGCCGCGGCCCCGCGCGTTGATGCGCGTCAAGGAAGCGGTCCCAGGGACCCGCGCAACCGCGCCGGCCTACGGCACGTGGCCTGCCATGCTCCCGTCAGCGTTCGCCGGTGGCCAGCCACCGCGCGCAGGCGGGGCCGAGTTCGCTGAGGGCGCGGGCTTCGTAAGTGGCGCTGTCTTCGGCCGACAGCGTTTCGTGCCAGCGGCCGTTGACGCCCTTGTTGATGAAGACCTGCGCGCCCGCATCCCAGAAGGCGCCGCCCAGCGGCACGCTTTTCGTGGCGTTCGCTTTCATCCAGTCGAACGAACAGTATTCGAGAGTTTTCGGCCAGTCCGCCTCGTCAACCGCGATGTCCAGGAACTTCGCCATCTTGCGCATCTCGCCCGGCAGGTCGCGTTTGAGATCGGCGAAGTGCACGAGCATCAGGTTCGGCAGATCGCGGATCGCCCACCAGCTGCACACGTTGTCCCA
>CAYXQB010000006.1:0-29877 GCA_964466435.1 uncultured Flavobacteriaceae bacterium
CAATTTCGCGGCATAGGCCCTCTCAAACTCGCGCAGCGTCATGCCTTTGACGCTAATCTGGCCCACGAACGGTGCAGCCAGGACACCTGAGCTGTCCACGACGAACTCGCCGGAGAGATCGGTTTCGCCGAAGACCGAGACTTTGACCTTGTCTTCGGGCCCAAGCCGGTAGTCCTCGTTCGATGACGCCTCCAACTTGGTGGCGGGCGCCGGCCCTTCGCCCGGCGAACTCGCGCAGGCAACGGCAAACACAAGGACGGCGAACAGCACGAACAATCGGCGCAGCATGACTTAAGTCCGCAATCGGAGAGGTGCGCGAGACATACGACCGGCATCGGCAACCGATCAAGCCCGCTTGACTTGCCTAAGCTGTCGACAAAAACCGCCGCGACCGATCCTCGAGCACCAATGCAGTCAGGTTTCCCGTCATATAAGCGCCGGTATCGATGCCGATCCGGTTGCTCTTCACCTCAGGCGCATCCGCAGGCGTGTGACCGTGCACAACAATCCGCCCGAAATTCACAGCGCTTTCCAAAAATTCCTCGCGTATCCACAGGAGATCGCTCTCGCGCTGTTCCTCGAACGGCACACGCGGCTTCAGCCCGGCATGGACGAAAAGGTAGTCGCCGACGGTGTGGTGCAACCGCAGGTTCTTGAAAAAGGCTTCGTGCGACCGCGGCAAAACCGAAACGAATTCGCTACGTGTCTGCTCCCACGTCTTTCCCGGTGCATACGCCACGCCATAACTGCGCAGCGTTTCGAGTCCGCCGAAATTGCGCCAAGCTTCGCCCACACTGGGATCGATCAAGAATTGCAGCAGCGTCTCGTCATGATTGCCTTTCAAAAATACAGTTTCAAAGCCGGGAAACCCGTCAAGCAACCGCTCGACAAGCTGCGCCGACTCCAACCCGCGGTCGACATAGTCGCCAATGAAAATCAATGTTCGCTGCCGAGCGGCAGAGAGCCTCGAAGCACCGTCGATCTTCGGCCACAGCTGCTCGAGCAAATCCAAACGCCCGTGCAAGTCGCCGACAGCCACGACGAAATGGTCAGGCGGCACCGCCGCGCGCGAGACCGCGGCGGCCGTCTCGCGTTTCGTCCAACCGAAGATCGATCGCAGCATCGTGGAACTCAATTTCAACCCGAAGCGCACACATATTTCATATACGCACCGAAACTGTGGCGATAGCGCCACGCGAATGCAAGAACGCACGCAAACGAAGAAAACAAGCGGTGATTTTCGCGTTTGGCGTTCGAGGGCTTCGGTACCCTTCCACTTCGAAGTGATTCACGAATCAATTCGCTCAAACGTCACTTATCCGTGTCGCTTTGAGGGGCGGGTTTGATCGAGTGGGAAAACTCAGGAGACACGAAGATGCGTATGAAAATGCTTCTGCTGGGGACGGCGTTGAGCCTGAGCTTCGCGGCGAATGCGGCTGCGAACGAACGGCACGGTTGGTATGTCGGCCTTGAAGCCGGTTGGGTTCATGTCAACGACACCGAACTGCCGGCATGGAACTACAGTGAACTCCAGTTCGAGAACCGCTGGGGCGTTCTCGGCACGGTCGGCCATTCGTTCAACGGCAATTGGCGAATGGAACTCGAGGTCGGCTATCGCAACAATGACGTGCACCAAATCACGTTCTCGGCGCCGATCGGTCCGCTGGCCGAAGGCGAACTCAGCGAATGGACCGGCATGCTCAACGCGCTTTACGATCAGCCGATCGGCAAACGCTGGGCACTCGCGTTCGGTGCCGGTATCGGCGTCGACGCCGCGCGCTACACCGACATTGTCGGCGGAAATCGTAGCGAAGACTCAGATGCGGTGCTCGCCGCGCAAGGCATCCTGGGCCTGACCTATCGCGTCGGTCCGCATTGGGACATCGTGTTGAACTACCGCTATCTCTGGGCGGACGAGCCCACACTCACGAACTATCTGGGCGACTCCGATACCGCCGACATGACAAAGCACACCGTCACGCTTGGCTTCCGTTGGGGCTTTGACGACGTCGCTGCCCCGCCGCCACCGCCCCCGCCGGCCCCACCGCCGGCGCCTGCTCCGGTGCGTGCGAAGCAGTTCATCATCTTCTTCGGCTTCGATAAGTGCGATATCACCGCGGAAGCCGACAAAGTGCTGAGCGAAGCGGCCGACACCGCCAAGGCCGAGGGGACCGCAAAGGTCCAAATCGTCGGCCACACCGACACGTCCGGTTCGCCGGCCTATAACCAGCGTCTTTCGGAATGCCGGTCGGGCGCTGCGAAATCGAACTTGGTGGGCAAGGGAATTGCCGATGGCGCCATCGCCACGAGTGGCAAGGGTGAAGGCGACCTGATGGTCCAGACCGACGACGGTGTTAAAGAGCCGCAAAACCGCCGTGCAACGATAGATTTGCAGTAGTCGTACGCACCAAGTCTGAGTTGTTGAAGGGGAGGGCCAACGCCCTCCCCTTTTTCTATGCAACAGTTCCACACGGGCCGCGGCTGGCTCGCCCGTCAGTCAACCCACGATACCTGTTGACATCGCCGCCAAACGCAAATGGTTGAAGAAAATCAACCATGTGGCCCAACATCTTGATGATGCATCTCAGCCACAGCGTGTGCCAAATGAGACCACAACGCTCCGTTTTGCCTTGAACGGTGGTTGAGCCCATCACTAGGATGCACGCAAGTGTAAAAGGAGACGGAGCGGGCCGATCCGCACGTTTTCGCTGTATTTGTCAGCGCTTGGGCGAACACAGGTTGCACTCGGGGTTTGGTTTTGGGGACGCAGGCGCGGTAAATTAGGGGGCTATATCGTGTTGAATTCAAAGAGTTCTATCGCATTCAAGTCGGCGCTACTGGCCGGCGCGGCGATGGTCGCTTACAGCGGCGTCGCAGCAAACGCGCAGGACAAGGAAGAGGACAAGGTCGAAAAGGTAACCGTCACCGGTTCGCGCATTAAGCAGCGCGACTTCACGTCGGTCAGCCCGCTCGCCACTGTCAGCGCCAAGGAAATCTCGTTGACCGGCACGGTCAACACCGAAGAGCTGATCAACACGTTGCCCCAGATTATTCCGGGCGTAACGATCACGTCGAACAACCCGTCGCTGAACGGGTTTGCGACGGCCGACCTTCGCGGCCTTGGGCCGGGCCGCACGCTGATCCTCGTCAACGGTCGCCGTGCGAACCCCTCGTCGGCTTCCGGCCTTGTCGACTTGAACACGATCCCTGCATCTTTGATTGAGCGCGTCGAGGTCATCTCGGGCGGCGCATCGGCAGTCTACGGCGCAGACGCCGTGGCCGGTGCGATCAACTTCATCTTGCGCGACAACTTCGAAGGCATCAGCCTCGGCGCGTCGTACCAGCAAGCTGAAGACGGCGTGATGCCCCAGTTTGTTGCCGACGGCATCATCGGCGGCAAGTTCGACGGCGACCGCGGGTCGGTCCAGTTCTCCATGCAGTACTACAACCGCCAAGCGGTCGACGCGGCAGAACGTGATTTCTCGCGTTACGCTGGCGCCGTCATGGCGAACCCGGCCTTCACGCAGATCTTCCCGTCGCTCAACCAAGCCGACATCAACAACGGCAACTTGCCGTTCTTCGCTGGCGGCTCGGGCACGGCGCCCTGGGGTTCGGTCACCGGCATCGGCGGCGCGTTCTCGGTCGCCAACGTCAACTCCGTATTCCTGGCTCAGGGCGGCGTCGCAGGTGGCCTCGACAACGACTGCCGCGCCTTGAACGGCACACAGTCCACGGGCGGCACGATCCGCTTCCGCAACGGCGGTGGCATCGCACCGTTCCAGAACTGTATCCACCCGGACAACAGCGGCGGTCCGGATGCAGACGGCGATCGCTACAACTTCGCGCCCGACAACTTCTTGATCCTCGGCAACGAGCGTCTGAATGCTGTGTCGTACGCGAAATACGACATCTTGCCCGATGGCTTGTTGACGGCGTTCATGGACGCGTCGTTCACAAACTCGCGCACGACGCAAAAGCTCGCCGCGACGCCCGCGACCGGCTTGGTGGTCAACTGGGATATCGACCCGACGGTAGGTAACGTCGTCGTCAACCCCTACATCACCGGCCAGCCGTTCTTGCTCTCGTTGGGCTCGCTGCAGTTCGGCGGCATCGCCGGCCTCGACAACCGCCGGATGACGCTCAACATCCGCACGACGCAAGTCGGCAATCGCTTCGGCTTCATCGAAACGAACGCGTTCGGTTCGACCCAAGGCCTGAAGGGTACGATCCCATCGCTCGATTGGGACTGGGAAGTCTACCACGGCTACGCACGTAACTCGACGACGATCAAGAACAACAACAACATCGGCAAGACGGCGATGAACCAGTTGTTGAACGCTTGTAACACGACGTCGCTTGCGCCGCAGCTCGCGCCGCTCAGCGCGTTGCCGAACTGTCCGTTCCCGCACAACTCTGCACCGGGCTTGTCGTTCACGCCGACGCCGACGACGAACAACCCGCTGGGTGTGTTCTCGATGTCGCCCGCGATGATCGACTTCCTCCGCGTCAACTCGACGGACGTCGTCACCTACGAACGTACGATGATTTCCGCCAACGCGACCGGCGACGTCATCGACCTGTGGGGTGAAGGTGCGATCGGGGCCGCCATCGGCTTCGAATATCGCGCGGAAGAACTCGACAGCCGCGTCGACCCGTACAAAGCGGCCGGCGACATCATCGGCTTCAACGCGCAGGAAAGCATCGCCGGTTCGTACGACGTGTACGAGCTCTATGCCGAAACCAACGTTCCGCTGATCACCGGCGAAACGCTGTTCGAAAAGCTCGAACTCGTCGGTGGCTACCGCAAGTCGAACTACTCGACCGGCGCTGGCATCACAGAAACGTGGAAGTACGGCGGTGAATGGTCGCCGTTCGAATGGATGACGTTCCGCGCCGTTGAGAACCACGCGGTGCGCGCACCGTCGGCGTTCGAACTGTTCCGCGCTGGCGACCAAAACTTCCCGGCCTACGCCGATCCTTGCGCAACGACGGCCTATGTCGGCCTGACGCCGGCGCAAGTCATCGCCCGCAACACCGCTTGCGGCACTTGGTTCTCGTCCACGCTTCCGCCGACGGCCTTCCCGGCCGGCGGTATCGCGCAGCCGAACACCCAGGTGCAGGCGTTCTTGTTCGGCAACCCGAACCTCACGCCGGAAGTTGCGGACACGTTCACGTACGGCATCGTGCTGAACCCGGATTGGTGGCCGGTTGGCCGTCTGGGCGTGTCGGTCGACCGTTACGAGATCGAGATCGACCAGCAGATCGGTCAGCGCTCGATCGCGCAGATCCTGAACGGTTGTATCGCGGAAATCACGGCCGGCGCCGTGCCTCCGTTCGCTCCGGGCTCGTTCTGCTCGCTCGCACCTCGCGATCCGATCTCGTCGATCCCCGGTTCGATCGCTTCGGTCAACCAGTCGCTCGACAACTTCGCAGGCGTCAGCGAGTACTCGGGTATCGACGTGAACCTGCGTTGGTCTTGGGACATGGAGGAAGACATCGGCCTCCCCGGCACGTTCGGCATCAACTCGCTCTACTCGTGGGTTGACGAAAGCGACGGCGCGGTCGGCCTCTTCGTGGGCAGCATTGGTGGCATCATCGCCGAACATAAGGCGGCGACCAGCTTCACCTACGACCTCGAAGACTGGTCCTTCCTGCTGCGCTGGAACTACATGAGCGCGGTTGATGACGCGGTGTTCGGCGCCGAGCGGATCGATGCGTACAACATGTACGACTTCGGTGGCGCTTGGGACATGACGGACGACCTCACACTGTCGTTCGGCGTGGACAACATCTTCGACAAGCAACCGCCGATCTGGGCGGGCGCAATCGGCAACGGCCAGTTCAACACCGACGGCTCGACCTACGAGCAGATCGGCCGGCAGTACCGCTTGGGCGTGAAGTGGAAGCACTAAGAGCATCGCTATCTTCGATGCAGACGGCGGCCCCAAAAGGGCCGCCGTTTTTCTTTGTGCGCCAGCCGCACTGGACTATTCTCCCGCCACGAGAATGAGCGGCCCAAACGCACAGATCAGGCTTCAACAAGCGGTCGCTCAGATCGGCCGCGGCGACCTTGCGGGCGCGCACGCCGCCCTGACCGCCCTCTTGCGCGAATCGCCCAATCACCCGGACCTCCTGCAACTTCTCGGTATCGTGCACCGCCGCGCGGGACGCTTCGCAGATGCGATTGCGCACTTTCGGGCGTCGCTGGCGCAGAGCGAGAAGCAGCCGCACGTACACAACAATTTGGCGAGCGCGCTGGCGGCATCTGGCGAACGCGACCAAGCGGAGAAACACTATCGGCGCGCACTGGCCCTAGACGCCGGATTCGCGGACGCGCAGTACAATCTGGCGCTCTTTCTATTGGACACGAGCCCGGCCGAAGCCAAGACCTTGCTACAGGCGGTGACCCGCGCCAATCCGGCGAACGCAAACGCGTTCGACGCGCTTGGGCTTGCCCTGGCCAAACTCGGCGACCGAACCGGTGCCCTAGCGGCCGCGTCGCGCGCCGCATCGCTTTTGCCCGCTTCGCACACGGCCCAGCACAATCTCGGTCAAGCGGCGATGGCTCTGAATGACTTCCAATCGGCCGAGCGCGCGTACGCCGCCGCTCTGAAGTTGCGTCCGCGCTCGGACGCCAGTTGGATCGGCCTCGGCGGTGCATTGCGTTCGCAAGAGCGCAATGAAGAAGCGGCGAAGGCTTTCGAGAACGCCGTCGCCGCGAATCCGTCGAACACCGACGCCCACCGCTTGCTGAACGAGATGCTGTGGCAAACCGGCCAGACCGCCCGCTATCTCGGATCCTATCCGGCCGCACTAGCATCGCGGCCCACCGACGCCCCGCTCAGGGTTTCCTATGCAAACGAACTTCTCCGCATCCGCCAACCGGCGGAAGCGCTGAAAGAACTTTCGCTCGTCACCCAGGCGGCGCCCGACGATCCGGCCGCCAACGACACGGCCGCCCGCGCGTTGTCGATGTTGGGGGACTTCGATCGAGCTCTCGCCCATCATCGCCATGCCACGGTACGCAGCCCCGACGACGCGCAGCTCGCGAACAACCTGATCGAGACGCTGCTCAAATCCGAGCGGCATGGCGAAGCGCTCGACGCGTCCATCGCCGCGCTCGCCCGGTTTCCCCTGGACCAGGGCATCCTCGCGATGCACACAACGGCGCTCCAGATTCTAGGCGACGCGAGACTTGGCCGTTTGGCGGATTTCGCAACCACCGCGAAGACGTTCGATATCGAACCGCCAAAGGGCTTTGCCGACTTAGGCGCGTTCAACGTGGCGCTCGCCGAAACCCTGCGCCGCCTGCACGCGACAAAGAACCATCCGACGGACCAAACACTGCGCGGCGGCACGCAGACGTTCGGCGCCCTGTTCGATCGCACGGATCCCTTGATTGTGCAGCTCCGCACGCAGATCGAACAAGCGATTGCGCGCTACATCGCCGAAATGCCCGACGACAAGCAACACCCGTTCTTTGGCCGCAAATCGAAGTCCTTCGCATTTTCCGGCTCGTGGTCCGTGCGCCTGCACGAAGGCGGATTTCACACAAACCACATCCATCCGAAGGGTTGGATCAGCTCGGCCTACTACGTCGCCGTCCCCGCCGAGACCGCCAGCGCACCCGAAAATCCGGGTTGGTTCAAACTGGGCGAAACGAACCTGCAGCTTGGCAGCTACGAGAAGGTGCAGCGCCTGGTGCAGCCCAAGGTCGGACGCTTGGTGCTGTTTCCGTCATACTTTTGGCACGGCACCGTTCCGTTCCAATCGGCGAGCGAACGCATGACCGTCGCATTCGACATCGTGCCGGGCTAGCCGCGATGCTAGGCGACGGAAAACCAGCCGGTGATGCTGTACCGCCCCTCGCTCGCGAACGGCGTCACGTATGTTACGGCATGGTTGGCGGGCACCGCGAACAGACTCAAGACGTTGAAACGCGGCACCAACCCCAAATCGACGTTGCCATGGGCATCGTAGAACTCCAGAAGCCCGCCCCAGTCCGAGCGCCACTTGCGCGTAAAGCCCAACACGTAAGCAATGCGCCGCTTGTTGCGATCGTCAAAGTCGTTGTGGAACGTCAAGAAGTTGCCGCGGGAATAAAGCGTCGCTTGCCCATCGGCCTTGATCAACCCGCTCACGCCCGTCACGCGTTCGATGAACTGCCGAAACGCCGGCGCGTTGATCGCCTCGAGAACACCATGCAGCGGATGCCCGAGGTCGCGCCGGTTTACGATCGCGTCCACGATCGGGTAGCTCGAATAGACGTATTGAAATCCTGTCTCGGCGTTCTTCAAACACTCCTGCATCAACCCAGCAACGCCTGCCCGGCCAAGCCCGGCGATCTCCTCTTGGCTCATCGTCACGCTTTGCGGACCACGATTGAACGCGAGCATCCACTTGGTCTTTGTCCGCAACACGTCCGCGATCTGTTCGGCCGCAGGCGCTTCCAGCACATTTTGGATCTGGATACGCCTTCTGCGTGCAAACTCAGCCGCCAAGGCACTGGCATTCAAATCCCGGTTCAACATGCTGGCCCCGTCAGTTGATTGCTGGCCTGGTACAAAGAACTTGGTTAACACCCGGCTGAAAACGCCACAAAATCAATGTTTTTCTACCGATATGGCACTCGCGGCATATGTAACTCACCATGTGTCTCAGTGGCAACATTGGGGCCACAATAGGTGCGAGGCGCCCCGAATTGTTATCGGTTCTTCTGTACCCATGCTCGCGGTGCGGGTAGTGTCCCGTCTAAGCCCGGCGTGCGAGCCGACAGGGGGTCGAGCGCCGTTAATTGGGCGGACGGGTGTTTTTTTTGGGGGTTTTCGCGGTTGTATCCGCGAAAATTGTCTAAGCGAGGGGTGCGATGGGTTTGAAGAAAATTTTGATTGCCGCGGCGTCTACTTTGGTGCTGACGGCTGGCGTGGCGAACGCGGGTTACGAGCGCGACGGATGGTATGTCGGTCTCGAAGGCGCTTGGGTCAGCATTCCGGGCACGGAATTGACGGGCTCGGGCTTTAACACGCTCGAATTCAACACGGGCTGGGGTGCGCTTGGTACCGTCGGTTACGCGCTGTCCAACTCCAACTGGCGCCTCGAAGGCGAAGTTGGCTATCGGTTCAATGAAGTCGACTCCTTCACGTTGTTGCCGGGCGGTTTTGGTCCCTACGACAACGGCGAGCTGACCGAATGGACGTACATGTTCAACGCGGTCTACGACTTCAAGTTCAGCTCCGAACGCTTCGGCATCAGCGCTGGCGTTGGTATCGGCGTTGACAACCCGCGCCTGCAATTCGACGGCACCAAGGACCACAACTGGCAGTTCGCAGCTCAAGCGCTGTTGGGCCTTACCTATCGCCTGACCCAACACACGGACCTGGTTCTGAACTACCGGTACCTGTGGGTGGATGAGGCCGAGTTGGTTGTCGGTGGTCCGTTCGCGCCCCCGGCCGTTATCGAAAGCGATATGGAACTGACGAAGCACACGGTCTCGATCGGCCTGCGCTACGGCTACAACGATCCGCCGGCACCTCCGGCGCCTGCGCCGATCGTTCCGCCGCCGGCACCTGCGCAACCGAAGCAGTTCATCATCTTCTTCGGGTTCAACAAGTGCAACATCACGGCGGAAGCCGATGCGGTGTTGAGCGAAGCGGCTTCGGCTGCCAAGTCGGGTGGTTCGGCCTCGGTCCGCATCGTCGGTCACACCGACACGGTCGGCTCGAACAGCTACAACCAGAAGCTCTCTGAGTGCCGTGCGAACGCCGCGAAAGCCAACATGGTCGGCAAGGGCGTCTCGGAAGGCTCGATCTCGACCTCCGGTAAGGGCGAGTCGGAACTCATGGTGCAGTCCGGCGACGGCGTAAAAGAGCCGCAGAATCGCCGCGCCACGGTCAACGTCGACTAAGCGACCTTAAGCGACAGACGTTTGAAGGGCGGGTCTTCCAGATCCGCCCTTTTTCTTTGCTAGATCAGGGCGGAACGTCGCGCTGTTGCACCAGCAACACAATATCTAGGCCGCCGCACCCTACATCTTGGGTCGAATTAACCAGTTGTTAACCATTTCCCTGCATCCGTGGTTGCACCACGCGAAGGAGGGATACTTTTCCATGAAACTACGAACAGCATTGCTTGCGGCGTCCGCTATGGCGCTCGCCTCGACGGCCAGCGCGGCCAACGGTTGGTACATGAGCCTGGGGGCGGGCTGGAACTGGCTGAACGACGCTGATGTCAGCGTCGGCCCCGGCAACACCACATATGTCGGCCACAACGAGTACGAAACCGGCTACATCATCGCTGGCGCCGTCGGCTACGACTGGGGCCGCTGGCGCGCAGAGCTCGAGGTTGCGTACCGCGACAACAACATCGATTGCGTCGGCACCAGCACGAACGTTTGCACAGGCACCCCGAGCAACAATGGCGGCGTTTGGGAGTTCTCCCAAATGGTGAACGTTCTGTATGACATCCCGCTCGGCGGCCGCTTCAGCGCCTCGGTCGGCGCCGGCGTTGGTGGCGTTCTCGTCGTCGCCAACCAAGCGATGATATACAACACCAACAGCTCTCCCGACCTCGACGATTACGTCGTCGCCGGCCAATTGATCGCACAAGTGGGTTACGACCTGAGCGACCGTTGGCAAGTGTACGCAGACTACCGGTACCTATTGGCTGACGATCCGGAGAGCTTGTCGCCGCAGGAAGGCAGCCCGGTCACCTGGGAAAAATCCGATCACAGCGTCCTGATCGGCATGCGTTTCGACCTGCAAACCGACCGTGCTCCGCAGCCGAAGCAACCCGACCAGCCGGTCCAACCGAAAGCTCCGAAGCAGTTCATCGTCTTCTTCGGCTTCAACAAATCGAACCTGACGGAAGAAGCGGCCCGCGTTGTCTCTGACGCGGCAGCAGCAGCGAAGCAATACGGCTCGGCCTCGATCGCAGTCGTCGGTCACACCGACACCGTCGGCTCCGACCGCTACAACAACGCGCTCTCCATGCGCCGCTCTATGACGGTCAAGGAAGCACTCGTCAGTCACGGCATCCCGGGCAGCGCCATCTCCACCGGCGGCCGCGGCGAAAGCGAACTGATGGTCCAAACCGGCGACAGCGTGAAGGAACCGCAGAACCGCCGCGCGACGATCGATCTGAACTAACTACCGCTGAACTACCTGAGCGGACTACCGAGTAGACTGAAGTGAACTAACCTCCGTGTGGTGTGAAGGGCGGCAGCGATGCCGCCCTTCACTTTTTGCCTGCCGGTGTGGTGACCCCAATTTACAGATGATTAAGCCTAACCGCGCGAGAACGGTTCACACGCACGGCGCAATGATTCTGCGCGCCTGACAACGCAGAGGGACACAAATCAATGAAGCGTCAAACCACACTGCTCGCCGGCGCGGCGATCCTCGCACTTGCGCAACACGCGGGCGCAAGCGAACTGCGCGGAACATACGCGGCGATCGAAGCCGGCGCCGGTTGGGTCAGCAGTGAACGCTTCTTCCAAGCAACCGCGGTTGGCGGCATCATCACGACAAGCGCGACCTACGACACCGATTTCGAAACCGGCTGGGCGATTTTCGGAACATTGGGCTATGCCTTCGGAAACGATCTGCGTGCCGAACTTGAAGCGGGCTATCGTCGTAACGACATCGAGAGTCTCCGCGAATTGGCCCCCGTTCCCGGCGCGCTCTCGCCCGATGGCGACTTGAGCGAATTCACCGTGATGGCGAACCTCCTCTACGACTTCCGCTTGGGCGACCGCCTTACGCTCAGCCTCGGCGCGGGCGTCGGTGCAGATCAGGCTAACCTGGACGTCGGCACGCTCGGCTTCGACGACAGCGAATGGGTGTTCGCATATCAAGGCATCGCAGGTTTGAGCTACGCGCTCGGCGAACAAACCCAACTGGTCTTGAACTATCGCTATCTGCACGCCGACGCGCCCGAGTTCCTCCGCGGCATTGCGGCGAATACCGTCCAGCATACCTCGTTCTTGGGCGATCTGGGCAAGCACACGGCAACGCTAGGCTTGCGCTTCGCATTGGATGGCGGCCGCCCGGCGCGCGCCGAGGCACCGCCAGCGCCACCTGCCCCCACTGCCCCACCGCCGCCGACAACGCCGGTTGCGCCACCCCAATTCATCGTATTTTTCGGTCTCGACAGCGCCGAACTCGTGCCCGAAGCGCAGCGCGTGGTCAGCGACGCAGCAGGGGCCGCAAAGGAGTTCGGCGCCGCCGCAATTCACATCGTCGCACACACCGACAGCTCGGGTTCGCCGGCCTATAATCAGAATCTGTCCGAACGGCGCGCCAATGCCGTCCGCAACGCCTTGGTCAACTTCGGCATAGCCGCCGCCAGCATCTCCACAGAAGGCCGCGGTGAGGCCGACCTCTTGGTGCGCACGGATGACGGGATCAAAGAACCGCAAAACCGGCGCGCCACGATCGACATGAAATAGGGGCGATTCGCAGCGATTCGCTCCGAATCAATGAGAATTCCAACAACCGGGAGTCGAAGAGCGGGCTGATGCCCGCTCTTTTTGTCGTTGGTTTTCGCCGGAATTCCGGCAAATGCAACACCAACGAATCCGTGTGTTTGACTTCGCACCCCATCGGCGGCACCCCGGATTCGAAAAAGAAGGGGCGGCCAACCGCGAATGCGGTGGTCAGCAAAAACACTGAAAGGGGTGTCCTATGACTGTGAGAGCAGCATTGCTTGGCTCTGCGTTTGCGCTGGCGCTCGCCGGCAACGCGACCGCAGCAAACATCGACGGTTGGTATATCGGCCTCGAAGGCGGCGCCAACTGGGTCGACGATTGGAAGCATACAATCAACGGCGCAGCACGTGAATCCACGTTCGAAACCGGCTGGCTCGCCCTGGCGACTGTCGGCTACGCGTGGAGTAGCCATTGGCGCATCGAGTTCGAAGCAGGCTACCGCGACAACGATCTTGAGAGCTATCTGAACGGCGCAGGGGTGCCCATCGCCGGATCCGCCGGATCGCTGTGGGAAGCAACCGCTATGGCGAACCTGCTCTACGACCTCACTCTAACCGACAAGATTTCGCTCTCGCTCGGTGCAGGCGCCGGCGGCGACTTTTCCAACAACGAGCTGACCCTCGCAGGTCTCGGCACCGCCGAAGACGACACCTGGAACTTCGCCTACCAGGGCCTCGCCGGCGTCAACTACATGGTCGGCCGCCGCACGGCGTTGTTCATGAACTACCGCTATCTGCGCGTGATGGAGCCTGACTATCGTCTCGTGTTCCCGGGCCCGGCAACGCGCACGATCGCGGGCTCGGACGACTACCAAAAGCACGCAGCGACGCTTGGCATCCGCTACGCGCTTCAACCGTCGGAAACGCCCTATGTCGCGCCCCCGACGACGACGCCTCCGGCACCTTCGACGTCCAACGCACCACCGCGGCAGTTCATCGTGTTCTTCGGCTACAACAAATACGTCCTGACGGCCGAGGCGCAGCGCGTGATCTCCGAGGCCGTTCAAACCGCAAAGGAAGGCGGATCCGCCTCGATCCTGATCACGGGTCATACGGACACCATGGGAACGAACGCATACAACCAGCGCCTCTCGGTCCGCAGGGCCAACACGGTCAGGGCTGAGATGGTTCGCCAGGGCATTCCGAACGGTGCGATCACCAGCACCGGCCGCGGCGAGACCGAGCTTTTGGTCCAAACCGCCGACGGCGTGAAGGAGCCCCAAAACCGCCGGGCCACAATCGACTTAAATTAACCACACCGTTTCAACCGACGGTAGGCGTTAGAGCGGTCCCACAAGGGCCGCTCTTTGTCTTTACGGGCACACTTCCCAGCGAAGTTAAGCGAATCTCCCGGATTCGTTTGACCCGTGCACCTCCATATTGCTGATTCGGCATGGGGAAGTTCGGCTCTCCGGCGAAAAAACATACGCCGGTTCGCCTGAACGAATATGGGGGACTTTCGATGTTGAAGAACGCGCTACTCGCGTCAGCTCTGGGGCTGTCGATCTACGCGCTCGCGACCAGCGCTTCTGCCGGTCACCGCCCGCAGGGCTGGTATGTCGGTGTTGAGGGCGGCGCCAACTGGGTTGACGACGCGGATATCGATCGGGTCGGGGTCGGCCCGCTCAACTGGGAAGCCGAATTCGAAAGCGGCTGGGCCGCCTTCGTCGAAGTCGGTTACCGCTGGGAAACGAACTGGCGCCTCGAGCTCGAGGCCGGCTGGCGCGAAAATGAAATCGACTGCATCAGTTTCGGCGGCCCCTGCGGCGGCCCCGCGAACTTGGGTGAGATTCATCAATTCACTCATATGCTGAACATCGTCCACGACATCGACATCTCCGAGCGTACGGCGATTTCCGTCGGTATCGGCTTGGGCGGTAACCTGATCGAGGCCGACACGCCGTTCGCAGCCGTGTTGGACAACGACGACTGGGTCTTCGCGGGCCAGGCGCTCGTCCAGCTGTCGCACGAATTGTCGAACCGTCTGGACTTCGTTCTCACCTACCGCTTCATGACGAGTGAAGAGCCCGAGTTCCGCGTCGCGGGCCTGGGCCTCGTCGAAATGGAAAATGAGAACCACACCGTAACGATGGGTCTGCGCTTCGACCTGCAGGCGGACGCCGAACCGATGGCACCGCAACCCGTGATGAGCGCGCCGCCACCGGCGCCAGCGCCCGCACCGCGTCAGTTCATCGTGTACTTTGGGTTCAACAAAGCGAACCTAAATGCCGGCGCCATGGAGGTCGTGCGTGAAGCCGCGGCCGTGGCACGGCAAGAGGGAATCGTGCAGATCGTGGTCACGGGTCACACCGATACGGTGGGATCGAACGGCTACAACATGCGCCTCTCGAACCGCCGGGCCAGCAACGTAAAGCGCGCCCTCGTCGGCGAGGGCATTCCCGCAAGCGCAATTTCGGCGTCGGGCCGCGGCGAGACGACACTGATGGTCCAAACGGGCGACCGCGAGATGGAAGCGCGCAACCGCCGCGCTGAAATCAACCTGGAATAGTCAAGCCGATCAGCATCGGCCAAGCGAAAGGGCGCGCCGCAAGGCGCGCCCTTTGTGTTTTGTCGCTGGCTGCTATTGCTGCGCCGGTGCTGGTGCTGGTGTCTCTGGGCCGGGGGCCGGTGTCGCTTCAGTCGTCGCACCTGCTATCCCCGGCTTCGCACGCGGCATCGGAACGACCTTGCCCGAACTCGACGCCGTGACCAACGAAGGCGTTCCGCAGACATCCTGACCGTGTCGGTTGGCAGCCGGCTCGTTCATGGCGAACTCCGCAAGCTTCGGCTTTTCCGGCCCGAGCAACTTGTCATAGAGCGCCGACGAGTAGAGGCAATACTCTGTAATATTGGAGAGGCTGCGCTGCGAGGCCTCATTTGCCGTTCGCGACTTGTAGTCTTCAAGCCGCGATTCCCTGCCGAAATACTTCATCATCGTCCGGTGCGCCGTCATCAAATCCGGGCGATAAGCCGTGACGAACTCATTGTAGCGCGGTGTCATCTTGCAGGAGAGCGCGCCGACCACGAGCTCGGTCTGAAGCATCCGCATTTGGAAGGCGGTCAGGACCTTGTCCTTGATGCATTTTGGCGCGGGCTGCGCCTTCTTTTTCGCGGCCATAACCGGTCCGGCAGCCATCGCCGCCACCGCAATCAACAGAACTGCTCGAGAAACCTTCATCCATCCCTCCCCGACTCACTTGAGCCCATCATAGGCACCACTCAAACCCGGCGAAAGGTCCGCCGACTGGCAAATTCGAGGGTGTTGCGACTGCAGGTAGTCTAACGCCAGGATGGCCCTGGCAGGTATAGCAAGGGGCTTGGTAACACCATGGCCGGCAACGACATAGAAATTGCGCGGCAAGAGGGTTCGGAGTTCCGTTCCGTTCGCTTGCAACTCCAAGCCGACGGTGCAATCCGCATGCACGCCTACGACAGAGGCGCGACGGCTTCGCTGACCTTCGGGCGTGACGAGTACGAGTTCTGGGTGACGGTCCCACCCGTCGAGGTCGCAAAACTGGCGCTTGCGCTGCTGCAGGAGAGATTCGGCGGGCGGTTGCAAGCCGTGACCGAATTGCGCGATTTTTGTAAGCAACACGAAGTCGTCAACGAGTTCGGCACGTGGACTTGAAGAGCCGCTATACTCCACCCAAAGGGGGACAGGATGCGTAAAACTATTTTTCTGGCGGCGACCTTCGCCGCCGCTTTGGCCACGGCCGCGTGCGCCGACGAGTGGCGCGACGTCGATCCCGAAGACCTCGTTGTGATGGACGTCAACTACGGCCGCGTGTTGATCGAACTCGCACCGGATTTCGCACCCAAGCACGCCGAGCGCTTTCGCGCCCTTGTCCGCGCGAAGTTCTACGACAACAAAAGCTTCTACCGCGTGATCGACGGCTTCGTCGCGCAAGGTGGCATCGGTGAGGGCGACGACAAGAAGCTGCCCGAATGGCCTGCCCTAACGGCCGAGTTCGATCAAAAGATCAACGGCCGCACGCCGTTCAAGCCGTTGGGTTCGCCCGACCTCTTCGCCAAAGAGGTCGGCCACCTCGACGGCTTCCCCGTCGGTCGCGACTGGGACGAGGGCCGCATGTGGATCCTGCATTGCCCCGGCACCGTGGCGATGGCGCGCGATACGGATCCAAACACCGGCGGCACCGAGTTCTACGTTCCGATCGGGCAGGCGCCGCGCCGGCTCGATCGCAACTTGACCGCATTTGGTCGCGTTCTCGAAGGCATGCAGCATTTGCAGAAGCTGAACCGCGGGGATCCTAAGGTCGACAGCGGCGTCATCAAGGACGAATCCAAACGCGACCCCATCCTAAGGGTGCGCATGGCCGCCGACATGCCCTCCGGTGAACGGCCGCGCATCCAGGTCATGGACACGGCCTCGAAGTCATTCGAGGCGTTCAAAGCCCAACGCCGCAACCCGGCCCCAGACTTCTACAAACGCGTGGCCAAGAACCTGGACATCTGCGCCTTCAACGCACCGGTCCAACACGAAGGCGAAAAGGCAGCAAGTACCCAGCAACCGCGCACAGCGGACACAGCCGCGTACGCCAAAAAGGTCAAGCGCTCAAAGCCAAAGGGCTAGGCGCGAAACGCGGCGACCGGCAAGCCGCGCACACCGGGCTTGAAGGCGAACACGCTGCCAGCGAGCGGCGCCTTGGCGAGCGTGACTGCGTCGAGCCCGATGGCCGCCGTCGTCACGTAGAGCGTCTCCAAATCGACGCCGCCGAATGCGCAGCTCGTGACCTGCGGCACCGGCATGTTGAGCACGCGATCGACGCCTCCATCCGGCGCCAAGCGCGTCACCCGCCACCCGCCCCAATGCGCAAGCCAAACACAGCCATCCGCATCGACGCACAGCCCGTCGGGGTAGCCGTCGACGGCAGGCACCTCAGCAAACACCCGCTCGTTCGAAGGCACTCCGGCGTCGAGGTCGTAATCGTAAGCCCAGATGACTCGCCGGAGCGTCTCGGCGAAGTACATCGTCCGCCCGTCGGGGCTCCACCCGAGCCCGTTCGACAGATTCACCTTGTCTTTGAACCGCCGGATGCTCTGAAGATCGTCGATACAATAGAGCCGCCCCGAAGCCTCCACCTCGTTATCGTCCATCGTGCCCGCCCAAAGCCGCCCCCGCGGATCGCACTTCGCATCGTTGAAACGATTGTGCGGCCGATCGCTGTCGGGATGCGCCACTTGCTCGAAATGCGCGAACGGCACGTCGGTCAGCTTGATGCCGCTCTTGCCCAGCGCAATGAAGCCGCCGCGCGCCCGCGGGATCAACGCGCCGATCCGCTCCGGCGTGGACCAACTCTGCGCAACCCCCGTCGAAGGATCGAGCGCGTAAAGGTTCAACCCCTTGATATCTGTCCAGATGAGCTTGCCCTCGGCACCCAGCCAAACCGGCCCCTCCCCCACGAACGCCTGCGCGCGTTGCACGACCTCCACTGCACTCTCGTTGTTCACAGCGCCCTCAATCCACAGCGACGTTGCGAGCGTTACGCTTCCCGTGGCCTGCGTACAAGCGCAGGTGGCAGGATTGATGACATTGCGAAATCTTCACACCACAGCGTCCCCGACTTCGTTTAGACGCGGATGGATCATCGGTGTGAGTTCGCGATGGAATCGTTCTTTGCCACGCTCGTTAGCGCGAGCCTGATCGTCACCTGGTTCACATCAACCCAAGTCACGCCCGAACGCGCGGCGGCGCTATATCCGACCTGCAGCGACGGCGAACGCTACGAAGCAAGCGCCGCGGCAAATGCTGCCTCGCTTGAGACCGCCGAACTCAGCCCCTTCGGCCGCGCGGAAACCGGCTGGCGCATTTATGCGCTACAAGCCGCCGCGACGATCGGCACAACTTGCGCGCCGGACACGAACCGCTTCGCCGCCAAGCTTGCAGCATGGCAATCGCGCCACCGCGTAAAGCCGACCGGTACCATGGACAAGGTAACGCTCGCGGCTATGAAGCAGACCTGGCAAGCCGCCCGCCCCTTCATTGCAGCGTTCGCGGACGGAAGCTGTCCCGCACCGGCCCTCGACGATGCTCTCGACGACGCCAAACCCCGCGAAGGCTGGATGGGCAAACAGACAGAACTTGACGCCGGCGCGCTCAAGGCGCTCCGACGCATGGTCGCCGCCGCCAAAGCCGAAGACCCGCGCATCGCCCGCGATAAGCAAATGCTGGCGATCGTCTCCGCCTACCGTTCGCCCGAATACGACGCCGCGCGCTGCGCCGGCGGCAAATGTAACGGCATCGCAAAGGCGAAGTGCTCCGCCCATCGCACGGGCACGGCGGTCGACCTCTATGTCGGCGCGGCCCCCGGCTTCTCACCGGTCAGCTCCGACGACGCGAACCGCCTCCACCAAACGAACACGCCCGCCTACCGCTGGCTCGTCAAAAACGCCGCCCGCTTCGGCTTCGTCAACTACGTCTTCGAACCATGGCACTGGGAGTGGACCGGCGACCAGATGCAGCTCGCAGCCAAACCAGGCACCGGCGTAGCGTTCCAGGGCCGAGCGAGGTAACACGCCGCTGTGTGACGGCCACCACATCGCGCATGCCGATGGTCTCGCCCCGGGCTGCCGGACATTAAAGAGCGCCGATCGCCGCCAGTTTTCCAGCTTATCGCCAACAAAACTCGCTCTCATTTTGGCTTGAACAGCTTCGCTGCGACGCGTGCGCGATAGGCCCTCAGACAGGCGCTTTATCCCGCATCTACCTTTGGGTAGGGGGCACTCTCGTAAGTGGTATAGACCCGCCTGCGAAACATCTGACTTTTTCAATGCTGGGGTTGCAACGAGATCCAGCCGATCGGGCTGCGGCGGGGTACCACCTCGGAGAGACGGAGTTGGCGCCGCTCGTAACCATTCGCACATGTCCCGCTCCGGCACACCACCGAGGCCGCCATCGCGCTCGACCAAGGCGCACGTTGGCGCGGCAAAGAAGTTGCTTGGTTTCCGCAGATCACCCGGCTTGTGCCATTTCGCAAAAGTGAACGAACGCCCGCATGCGCATGCTTGTCGTTGAAGATGACCTGAAAACACTCCGCCTGCTGCAGCAGGGGTTTGAGGAGCATGGGTTCGTCGTCGACGGTCTTGCCAGCGGTATCGACGGATTGGACGCCGCGCGCGCGCGCGACTACGACATGATCGTCCTCGACGTCATGCTGCCCGGGAAAGACGGCTGGCAAGTTTTGGATCAGCTACGCCTCGAAGACGCGCACACTCCCATCGTCATGCTGACCGCGCGCGACGCGGTCGAGTATCGCGTGCGCGGGCTCAATGCCGGCGCCGACGACTACGTGGTCAAGCCGTTCGCGTTCTCCGAGTTGCTGGCACGCGTCCACGGCATTCTCAAACGCCGCAAGCCGACTGCATCTGACCTTTTGGAAATCGACGACCTAAAGATTGATCCCCGCCGGTTCGAAGTCTCTCGAGCGGGCCACCAAATCAGTTTGACGTCGAAGGAGTTCGCGTTGCTCGAACTCTTGGTTCGCCAACAGGGCAACGTGCTGACCCGCACTTACATCGCCGAACAAGTTTGGGATATGTCGTTCGACGGCGACAGCAATGTCGTCGAAGTCAATATCCGTCGGCTGCGCGCGAAAATCGACGACCTCCACCCGCGCAAGCTCATTCACACGGTTCGCGGCCGCGGTTATGTCATTCGCTAACTTCACCCGCTCGATAACCGCGCGCCTGATCGCGTGGTTCACCTTTGCAGCAACAACGCTGTTGTTGTTGACGGCTGCGCTATTGTACGGCGCACTCGAAAGAGGTGTGGAATCGCGTGACGATCAAGTCTTGACGAAGCGCGCCGCGATGGTCCGCGAGCTCGTTCGCGCGAAAACGTTGGACATCGACTACCTCGATCACGAAGTCAGCGAAGATCTTGAGGGCCCGCGCCAGTTGTTCATGCGCATCATCGGCCCGCCGGAGCTGGGACTCCACGAAACGCCATTGATGCCAGAGGCACTGATGGTGAACCGGCTGCCTGGAATACCGAACACGCTGGACGAACTTCACTTCTCGGTGGTCGCACCCGGTGCCGGGCAGCGGTTTCGTATGGTGACCTTACGAACACTCACGGCGGCCGAAAATGGCGCCAAACCCGTCCTCATTCAACTGGCGTTGGACACGCGCCTCGATGCGAGTGTGCTGAACCACTTCATGGAACTGATCGGGCTCGTCCTGTTTGGCGGCTTGATCGTGAGCACCGTTGTGGGCTGGTGGATCGTACGCGCCCAACTCGCACCCCTCACCCGTCTCTCAGCGCAGATGGCGGAAGTCAAATACTCCACGCTGGATCGACGCATTCCGGTCGACGGACAACCTTCTGAGATCTCGGAACTGGCCGGTCAGTTCAACCGGATGGTCGAGCGCCTCGAGAAAGCATATGTCTCCCTGAGACGCTACACCGACGACGTCGCTCACGAGCTGCGCACGCCCCTGAACCGGATTCAACTCGAGGCTGAGGTCGCCCTCCGAACCGCCCGCACCCCCGCCGAGTACCGCGAAGCCATCGCATCCACCCTTGAGGATTGCGAGCACCTGACCGCAATGGTTAAGTCGTTGCTGTTTATCGCGAGTGCGGAAAACGGACGCTCGGAGATACATTGCGAAAGCCTCAACGTTGCCGAACGCCTTGAGACCATTCGCTCGTTCTTCGAAGACAGCGCCGACGAAGCCGGTGTCAAACTCTCTCTGACCTGCGATCCTGCCCTTTCCATGAACGCCGACAGGACCCTCCTTCAGAGAGCGATCAGCAATCTTGTGGCGAACTCTCTTGCGCATACCCCCAAGGGGGGCGAAGTGAAAATAGCCGCTGCGGCAAATGACGACGGCGTGCTGATCGAAATCGCCGATACAGGCAACGGAATCGCGCCCGAGCATCAACCCCACGTGTTCGACCGCTTCTTCCGCGGCGACGCCGCCCGCAGGACCGATAAGGACCGAGTGGGCCTTGGGTTGGCGATCACGAAATCCATCGTGGACCTGCATCGCGGCCGCATCTCACTTGAAAGCGCACCGGCACATGGCACGCGCTTCACGCTCTTCTTCCCAACCGTCCAGGCCGCTTGATCTGCGTCAAGTCACAGTGCGTTGTTCGCAGAACACAGCGTGCAAAGATATTTACCGCGCCTGGGAATAAACTCCTTTGTTATCTCCCTGTTATCTTCGCGTCAGCGCGACGACAGATTCCGCGCCTTAGAACTCGCGGTATGAGGGATCCGCGCGCACGTTGCTTCGCCGGTTGCTTGAAGTTGCCTTCCTAATTCGGCAGGCACACATCACACAGCCGATACAACGCAAAGGCGAGTAGCGAACCGTAGCGGCGGCCCCCGGACAAAAAACAAGGGGACGTCATCATGGCTGTTTCATTCACGAGAACCGATCTCGACCGGTTGCTGCAAATGCTTGTCGAGATGGAGTCGGGTCAGCCGCCCGTGAACCCGCATCTCGCGTTCGGCTTCCGCGAACTCGCCGGCACGAACAACAACCAAGTGCCCGGGCAATCGACGTTCGGCTCGGCCGATCAGCCATTCGCATCGGCGACGCAACAGTACTTCCAAACCGTCACCGTCAATGTCGATGGTACGCCGTTCGATGCGAATCCGGGCGTCGACGGCGATACGCTGACGACGAGCTACGCGAGCACCGATCCGAATGCGCTTGGTCCCTTTGCGCATGGCGTCAACGTGGTCGATTCCGCGCCCCGCACCATTTCGAACCTTATTGCCGACGTCAGCGCCAACAACCCGGCGGCGGTTGCCGCGGCGCAGGCGTTCGCCGCGCAGCTCGGCGACGGCTACACGGTGTTCAACACCAATCCGACGGGATTGGTTCTGCCGGGTGCGGACGGTGCATTCGGCACGGCCGACGACCAATGGGGTGCAGGCAAAGATGGCGTTGCCGGGAACGACGACGACCTTTGGGGCGTCGACGGGCTTCAAGGCACGACCGACGACCTTGCGCCGCGCGACTTCAACAACCTGTTCATCGGCAACATCACGCCGGACGCCGGCCTCTCTGCGCCCTTCAACAACTGGATGACGTTTTTCGGCCAGTTCTTCGATCACGGCCTCGACCTGATCACGAAGGGCGGCAACGGCTACGTCTACATCCCGCTAGCGGCGGACGATCCGCTTGTCACGCTGGGCCAGGACGGCATCGCCGGCACCGGCGACGAACTGACCGATCCGTCCAAGCAGTTCATGATCATGACGCGGGCGAGCGACATCGAAATTCTGCCCGGCGCAGACGGCCAGCTCGGCACCTCGGATGACATTCACAGATTCCGCAACGAAATCAGCCCATTCGTCGATCAGAACCAGACCTATGCGTCCGACGGTTCGCATAACGCGTTCCTGCGCGAGTATGTGATCGGCGGCGACGGCAAACTTCATACGACCGGCAAGATGCTGCAGCACACGTCCGGTGCGGGCGTCGACGGCGTACTGGGCGACAACCAAGCGACCGTCGGTGTCGACGAAAGCATCGACGACGTGCGTTCCGGCATGGCGACATGGGCGGACTTGAAAGCGAACGCGCTCAAGTTCGGCCTGATCATCACCGACCAAGACGTCGGCAACATCCCGCTGTTGGCGACGGACCCGTACGGCAACCTTATCCTGGACGGCGCGGGCCATGTTCAGATTCTGGTCGACATTGGCGGTATCCCCACGCAAGTCGCGTTGGACGCGCAAGCACCCCAGACCCTGGCACAGATTGCGACCGCCGCCGGCGGCACGATCATGTACACGGGTCATGCCTTCATCAACGATATGGCGCACGCTGCGTCGCCGTTCAGCGATAGCGGTGCAGCGCTTCTGGCGGACACGGACAGCGCCACGGGTCTTGCCAATTCCGACGCGTCGTCGACGGCCGGATTCTACGACAACGAACTTCTCGACGCCCACTATATGGCAGGCGACGGCCGCGTGAACGAGAATATCGCGCTCACAACCGTACATGCGATCTTCCACGACGAACACAATCGCTTGGTCGAGCACGTCAAGGCGCTGGTTCAGGCGCAGCTCGACGCCGGCGACACGGCCTTCGCCTCAAACTGGGTGTTGGCCGGCACGGTTCTAACCCCCGGCGTTCAAATCGCCGACAACGCCTGGAACGGCGAACGCATCATGCAGGTCGCCAAGTTCGGCACCGAGACGCAGTATCAGCACTTGGTGTTCGAGGAGTTCGCCCGCAAAGTGGCGCCCACGATCCATCTTTTCGGCAACGTCGACATTCACCTCGACGCGGCGATCACGTCGGAGTTCGCGAACGCGGTCTATCGCTTCGGCCATTCGATGCTGGACGAAAACGTCCCGCTGTATGAAGTGAACCCCGACGGCACGATGAAGATCGGGCTCGACGGAAAGCCCATCCTGTCCGATATGGGTCTTATCGAGGCGTTCACGAACCCGCTGGCGTTCGATACCCTGGGCGACACGGGCCTCGCGCAAATCATCCAAGGCACGACACACCAGATCGGCTCCGAGATTGACGAGTTCGTGACCGGCGCGTTGCGGAATAACCTGTTGGGGCTACCTCTCGATCTCGCCGCGTTAAACATCGCGCGCGGCCGCGACGCGGGCGTGGCGCCGCTCAACCTCGTGCGCGCGCAGATCTATGACGCGACGCACGACGTGACGCTGAAGCCCTATGCGAACTGGACCGAGTTTGGCCAGTTCCTGAAGCACCCTGAATCGCTGATCAATTTCATCGCAGCTTACGGCACGCATGCCTCGATCACCGGCACCACCGATCTCGCTGCAAAGCGCGCCGCTGCGTTGACTTTGATCCTTGATGGTTCGAACCCGGCCAACAGCCTCTCGGACGCTTGGCAGTTCATGCACAGCACGGGTGTGTACGCGAACGACGCCCTAAACCCGCTTGCGGTGCACGCTCAATGGTCCACGGGCTCGATCACCGGCGTCGACAATATCGACCTGTGGATCGGCGGCTTGGCCGAGAAGCAGAATCTGTTCGGCGGTCTATTGGGTTCGACCTTCAACTTCATTTTCGAAACGCAGCTGGAAGCGCTGCAGGACGGCGACCGGCTGTACTATCTGCCACGCATCGAAGGCTTGGACTTCGGTCTCCAGATCGAAAACAACTCTTTCGCGGACATGATCATCGCGAACACGGGCGCAAAGCACATTCCGGCTTCGATTTTCTTGACGCCCGAATACACGATCGAAGCGAGTTCTGTGACGGACGATCCCGCGACCTGGCTGAAGAACCCGGTGACGGGCGCCTATCTGGTCGAAAAGCTGCCCGACGGCACCGTGCACTTCATCGGTGATGACAATTTCTTTGGCAACACAATCGTCTTGGGAGGTACCGAAGGCGACGACCGCCTGCAGGCCGGCCACGCCGACGACGACACGGTCTGGGGCGACGGCGGCAACGACTGGATCGACGGCGGAAACGGCAACGACTTCCTCTACGGCGGCACCGGCGACGACACGATCGTCGACAGCGCGGGCGACGATGTCATTCATGGCGAGGCGGGCAACGATAGCATCTATGCGGGCATTGGCGACGACATCATCTTCGCGGGCGACGGCAACGACTATGTCGAAACCGGCGCGGGTGGCCTGATCGGCGACGAAGCGCAGGGCGGTGCAGGCAACGACATCATCAAAGGTGGCGAAGGCGACGACGCGCTGATCGGCAACGAAGGAGACGACTGGATCGAGGGTGGCGACGGGGGCGACGGCCTGGTTGGCGACACCGGCGCGCCCACGGGCATGGTTCCGCTGTTCGCGGGCAACGACGTTCTCGACGGCGGCCGCAACGGCGACAAGATGGTCGGCTTCTCCGGCGACGACATCATGTTGGGCTTGGGCGGCTTCGACAAGTTCAACGGCCTTCTCGGGTTCGACTGGGCGAGCTTCGAACAGGAGGATCACGGCGTCTCGATCGACATGGAACGACGCGTGTTCGTGGCAAACCAAATCGCCCCCGGGGGCGATGCCATCCGCGACTTCTTCGTCGAAACGGAAGCTGCGTCCGGCACCCGGTTCAACGACTTCATGGAAGGTACGGAAGATCAAGGTCTCGCAGCCGGCGTCTTCAACGAGCTGCAAAACGTCGGCCTGATCTTCAACCTCGATACGTTCTTCGTCGGTGGTCAGGCGGCGAACTGGGATGCGACCGGCGCCGTCATACCGGGCGGCACGGGCTACAACACCGGCAACATCATGCTGGGTGGCGACGGCAGCGACTCAATCACGGGTCGCGGCGGCAACGACATCATCGACGGCGACGCCTATCTGCGCGTCTCGCTCTCGGGTGACGGCAAGGCCGGCTCCGAAATCGTGAGAGAGATCGGCTGGGACGTCACCGACGGCGATATCGACACCGCGGTCTACCGCGACGTCAGCGCGAACTACACGATCAATCTTATCCCGGACGAGAACGGTTTCATCACGATCACGCACAACGGCCTCGCGAACGGCGCCGTCAACGGCGTTGCCATCCAGGTCAATGAAGGCACCGACAAAATCCGGAACATCGAGCGCCTGCAGTTTGCCGACGGCGTGATCAATATCGATCAAAGCCCGAATGCGAACCTGCCGCCCACGGGTCAGCTGTTGATCACGGACGACGATGCGAACGCGGCGACGCCGGTGAACGCTTTCGTTGGCACGGCACTCACCATCGACCTGTTGAACAGCACGGTGCAGGATCCGGACGGCATCGCGCCCGGCTCGGTCCACTATCAGTGGCAACAGCAAGTCGTCGTCGCCGGCGGCGGCCAGGCATGGATCGACATCGTGGGCGCCACGGGAACGTCGTTCACGCCCACGAACGCCAGCATCGGCAACTTCATCCGTGTGGTCGAAACCTACACGGACAACAAGGGCCTGGTCGAACACGCCTACTCGCAACCGACAACAATCGTCGATGTGAACCCGAACCCGGCGGTCAACACTGCGCCGTTCATTGTCAGCCAGCAGGGGCTCTCGGGCCTTCCGGACACCACAGCGCGAACGGGCTTCGCGATCAACTTGTTCTTGCCGTTGACGCAGACGTTCGGCGACAACGAGACCAACCCGAACCTGTTGACCTACACCGCAACGCTGGCGAACGGCAGTCCGCTTCCAGCAGGCTTGACCTTCACGCTGATCCCGGATGCTGTAAACGGCGGCGTGAGCGGCGCGACGATCACAGGTACGCTCAACACACCGGGCCAGATAGCCGTGAAGATTACGGCGACCGACACCGGCTTTAACGGAACGCCGGCTCTCTCGGTCACGGACACGTTCCTAATCAACGTGCAGACCGGCAACCTCGCGCCCGTCATCAGCGCGGCGGCAGAGTCAGCCACGACGGACGAGGATATAGCGGTCACCGGGCAATTGCTCGGACCCCAGGTCCCTGATCCGGATGGCCCGGCCGCGTCGCCCGTGTGGCGACTGGTGCAAGGCTCGGTCACGAACGGCACGATCGTATTCAACGGGAATACGGGCCAGTACGTGTTCACGCCGACGCCCGGGCTCTCAAGCGACGATGTGGACGGCCCGCCGGTCTTCAGCTTCCAGTACCGGCTCTTTGACGGCATGAGCTACAGCCAGCCGAAAACCGTGTTGGTCGATGTGGATGCCGTTGACAACGGCGTGGCCGACGTGACGATCACCGGCACACTCGCGGCCGGCGGCACGTTGAGCGCGCTCATCGGCCAAGATCCCGACGGGCTCTGGATCGGCGGCAGCGATACCTACCAATGGTTCCGCGACGGCGTCGCCATCGACGGCGCGACTGGCGTGGATCTGGTCCTCACGTCCGACGATATCGGGCACAACTTCTCGGTTCACGCCGGATACACGGACGCTCAAGGCTTCGTGTATGGCGGTGCGTCCGAGATCGTCAGCGCCACGACAGATCCTGTCGGCACCGTGTCCATATCCGGCATTTCCGGTGGCGGCACGCCCTCGCGAATTCTGGCGAGCAACACGCTCTCCGATCCGGATGGCGGCATCCTGACGGATACAGTCTCATATCTTTGGGAGATCTCGTCGGACGGCGTGAACTTCGAACCGACGTTCGACGGCGTCAGCTTGGATACCACCACCTACACGCCTCCCGCACCGCCGAACGGCTCGCCGCCGAACAGCGGCTATGTCCGGGTGACCGTCACGTTTATCGACGTGCTCGGCAACCTGAACACGGTCACCGGCGATGCGATGCACTACATCGTCGACAACGGGCAAACACATACGTTCTCGGGCTCGGCCTTGGCGGAACTCATCTTCGGCAACGGCGGCGCCGACCAGATTACGGCGCAGGGCGGCAACGACTTCGTGCAAGGCGGCGGTGGTGGCGACACCTTCTTCGCGTCGCTGAACGACGGCGATGACACCTACGATGGCGGCAATGGCAACGACACTTACAATCTGAGCCTCACCGCCGCAGCCGCAATCGTCACTCTCGCGAACGGTAGCGGAAACGGCACGTCGACGAGTGCGCAGACCGGCACGGATACACTGGTGTCGATGGAGAACATCGTCGGCAGCGCCAGCGGCGATACGATTACCGGCAACAACAACGCCAACGTCCTTACCGGTGGCGGTGGCAACGATACACTCAACGGCTCGGGCGGAAACGACACTGCTGTCTACTCGGGCACGGTGGGCGACTATGGATTCTCGCTCAGTGGTGCGAACCTCGTGGTCAGCGACGCACGTGGCGGAAATCCGGACGGAACCGACACGCTGATCAGCATGGACACGATTCAGTTCAACGGCCTGCCGGCATTGAACCTCGTGTTCGGAACGAACGGCAACAACACTGGCGGCGGCAGCGTCAACGGCGGAAACGGCACTGATCTATTGCTGGGTCTCGCCGGCAACGACACGATCAACGGCAACCTCGGCGCCGACGTTCTCGTTGGTGGCGCAGGTAACGATACGCTCAACGGCGGCGCGGGCAACGACACCGCCGTATTCAGTGGGCCGCTCAGCGCCTACGGCTTCTCGCTGAATGCGGGCGGCAACCTCGTCGTGACCGACAACCGCGGGGGTAGCCCCGACGGCGCGGACACGCTGAATAGCATCCAGAACATCCAGTTCGGCTCGCAGACATTCGGATTGAGCGTTGGCGACAACGGCAACGACACCGTCAACGGCGGAACCGGTGCGGACCTGCTGTTCGGCTTCAACGGCAACGACGAGTTGGACGGCGGCGCAGGCGTGGATCGGATGACGGGTGGCGCCGGTACCGACGACTTCAACTTCTCCGCCGGCGACACCGGTGTCGGCACCGGGAATCGAGACATCATTATAGATTTCCTCGGCGGTGGCGGTGCCGAAGACATCGACCTCTCGGCTATCGATGCGAACACGACCGTGAACGGGAACCAAACCTTCAACTTCATTGGAACGGCTGCGTTCAGCGATCCGACGGCCGGGGCCAACTTGGCCGCCGGTCAGGTCCGCTACCAGCTCTTCGACTCCGACGGAAACGGATCGCTCGATTCCACGCTGGTTCAAGGCAACTTCAACAATGACTTGGGAGCTGATTTCGAAATCGTTCTCCAGGGATACACGAGCCCACTCGTGGCAGGCGATTTCATCCTGTAGCGCGGCACGCAACAACCACGCTGCCGGCGCCGAACTGGCCGCCGGCAGCGGACAACGAAACAGAGAACACGGCGGGATCGTGTTCCAACGAATGGGGAAGTAAATGGCAAAGAATCTCAAGGTCACGTCACCGGCAGCTGTCGCAACCGCGCTGGCAATCGCTCTGGCCGCTGCACCGCAGGCGTTCGGCCAAGCCGCGCCAGGCTTCAATGTACCGACCGATGCGCCGGCAAGCCCGCTGACGTTCAACGGTCAGACGGTACAACCGTTCACACAAGACATGCTGTTGTTCGAGGAGTTCGGAACGAAACCCGTGCCCAGTTCGAGTTGCCCGACCTGCGTGCGCCTGCCCGTACCCACGACCTGCGACGCCAGCCCGGACAGTGCCGCGCTCGACACGTTCTTGAAGCAGCCGTTGTTCCCCGCCGCAACACGCACCGCCAACACGACATTGCCAAGCCCATGGGCAGCCAAGATCGGCAATTGCGTTCGGCCGCTCGCAACGAGCGCAATCGAAGGCCGCCCGTCGGGCGAATGGTTCGCGCACCAGCGCTGGACCGAGTTCCTGCCGAAGGTCTACTTCCACAGCGCAACGGTTGGCGCGCGCACAAATCTCGGCTTGCGCGACTCTTTGCAACGCCACCACTGGGCTGTCGGCGAATTCAAGCCAGGCGGCCTCTACTACAAGGGCGGTTCGAACAAGAACACCCAGGTTCGCTTCCATCCCCTGCTGCCGGCTCAAAACGCAAACGGAGTCTGGACATTCGACGGCACGATTCCTCCGAAGCTGCTTATGGCG
>CAYXQB010000007.1:0-29745 GCA_964466435.1 uncultured Flavobacteriaceae bacterium
TGGCGCAAGATCGCGCGGTGCGTCGTCGATTGTCCCCTCGACAAGCACCGCCCGGCCCTCCCGCACCGCGTTGGAGTTTCGCCGCCTCGCTTGCGACACCATCAACGCCGAGTGATCCACGCCGCCGACAGCTACGTTCGCCCGCAAGAGGCATAGCTCAAGGGCGACGCCGGGACCGCAGCCGATCTCAAGCACGCGCTCGCCACTCTTCGGATCCAACAAGTCAACCGTCCAGCGATTTCGCACGAGGTTCGACCCGCGCGATGCCAAAATCCAACCGACGACCCGCCCGAGAATGCCTCGCGGCTTCCTGAATTGCGAGACGACGGCGGAGCGCAAGTTCATACCATCCTCCCTGCCAGCACTTCGTCGAGATGCCCGGACAAGCGCTCAAGGATGTCGGCCGCGCGATCAAGTTCATCGGTGCCGAACGCTTGCGCTATCTCTGCAATGACAGGCGCCTCTCTTGCGCTCATCTTCGCGAAAGCACGCTTGCCTTTTTCGGTCAGCGTAATCAGCGACGAACGCTTATGCGCTGGGTTTTCCTTCACGCTAGCGAGCCCTACCTCGCACAGCGCATCCGCCAACAGTTGAATGTGCTGCCTGGTCACGCCCTTAGCTTTGGCGATCTGAGGCACCGTCATAGCCCCGCTGTTGCTTAGCGTCTCCATCACCGCCCGCATCGCGGTCGTGATCTCAATGTCGCTATGCAGCTGCTCGGTCAGCATTTTGAGCCGATTGAAAGTCCCCCGCACAGCGTGGGTCAGCGCCACCAGTTTCTCGGTTTTCGTCATTTTCCGCCCTTCGCATGTCTCAGCTTGCGGACCTTGAGTTCGATAAAGGGCAGGATCAAGAGCCAGAACGGATTTCGGCTCCGAGAGTCCTGCACCTCGCTCAAGCCCGTTTCCTGCGCTGCGAGCGCCTCGTCCGACTTGCGCCGATAAGTGCAAAGCAGCCGATCCCAAATCGTCAGCACGGCGCCGTAGTTGCTGTCCGTCTCCGGTTGAAGAGAGGAATGATGCACCCGATGCACATTGGGCGTGACGATGAGAATCGAAAGCGGGCGCTCGATCCATCTTGGCAGTCGCACGTTCGCGTGACTGAAAACGGTCACGCTGGCGTCCATCACCTCGTAGACCAACAGCGCGACGGGTGGAACGCCTAGCGCAACAACGCCCAAAAGCGTCAACGGCGTCGTGAACACGAACTCCAACGGATGGAACCGGACCGTGGTCGATACGTCGAGCCTCGTGTCCGCATGATGCACGCGATGGATCGCCCAAAGAAAAGGAACCTTGTGGTTCAGGAAATGCGTTCCCCAAGATAGAAACCCACGCCCCAGGAAACCGGCCGCGAATGCAGCTAACGGGGCTAACTCAAAGAGATTCAGCAGGCCGACCCCATGCTGGCGTGCGTAGTCTCCAGCGGCGATGACGCTGACGGGTATCGCCCCCATCACGACGATGTTGAGCACGGTCAGCAGAATATTGACCGGCCAACGGCCTAACCGCGCCGGATCGCTCTCGTCCCTGGGCGCCACGATTTCAGCAACTGCAAAGACCGCAAACACGCCGAAAAACGCCGCGTACTGCAGCAGATCGAACTGCGTTCGCAGAAAGCCTTCAAGCTCGGCATAGGACACCGGCGCCTCCATATGACAATAGTGTTGTCACTATAGGAGCGACAGCAGTGTTGTCAATGTGGTCGTAAGCACGCAACAGCAGCGCACGACCGCCCCCTAGCGCTCACAACATGCGCCAGATGCGAACGCGGTCGGCTGCGTGCAACCCGGATAGACCCGCCGCCCGCCGCCGCGATGCTGGTACGGCCAGGTCGTGATCAGATTTTTCTCGAACCAGGCGAGGTAGACCTCTACCGCCGCGCTGCCCACACCCCGCCGACGGCACCGACGAGCTTACTTGCGAGCGACACCGCGATTGTCGGACCCAGTTCGACGAGTTGCCCCACCGCGCCTATGACGGAAAGATCGACCATCGCATAGACCCCGAAGGTGGCCAGCGCGAACCGCAATGCATCGCGATCAGACTTCCCAGAGAGGATCACGATTGCTCCGAAGAACAGAAGCCAACCGAACGCGATAGACGAGAGTGGCGCGATCCATTGCGCCGCAGCCTGATAGTACGCCGCGTTTTGTCCGGGATCGATGTACATCGCGTAGATCGCAACGGCGCCGAAGCTGATGGCGACGTTGACGATCAAGATTACGACGGCGAGACCTGCCGCTTTCAGGACATCCACGAAGTTCATGCAGCCCCTCCAAAAAAAAAGCCGACGCTGCAGCTTTTCACGGCGCCGCGGCGATCGCTTCGCGAACGATCGGGTAAATGTGGTTTTCCCAGCGCTTGCCGCCGAACAGACCGTAGTGGCCAACGTCGCGCTGCATGTGATGGCGCTTCAAGTGGTCCGGCAGGCGCGAGCACAAATCGTGTGCCGCAGATGTTTGTCCCAGCCCGCAAATGTCGTCGCGCTCACCCTCGACGGTAAGCAGCATCGCCTTGCGGATCGCCGACGGATCGACCTTGCGCCCACGATGGGTGAGTTCGCCCTTCGCCAACCGCGCTTCCTGAAACACGGTGCGCACGGTCTCGATGTAGAACTCGGCCGGCATGTCGAGAACGGCGAAATATTCGTCGTAGAATTCTTTGATCGCCGCCGCTTCCTTCATCTCGTTGCGGGCAAGATGCGTGAACAGCCGCCGATGCGCCCGCACGTGGCGTTCCATGTTCATGTTCATGAACGCGGTCAGCTGCATGAACCCCGGATAGACCCGCCGTCCGCCGCCGCGATGCCGGTGCGGAACAGTCGTGATCAGGTTCTTCTCGAACCACTCGATCGGCCGGTCGAAGGCGAGCGCGTTCACCGCCGTCGGCGACTTACGCACGTCGATAGGCCCGCCCATCAACGTCATTGAGCGCGGCGTGCACGGATGCTTGTCCTCCGCCATCAACGCGACCGCAGCCAGAACCTGGACGCAAGGCTGGCACACGGCGACGACGTGCGCGCCCGGCCCAAGCCGCGTCAGAAAGGCAGTCACCGTGTCGACGTAGTCCGAAAACCCGAAGACACCGTCGCGCATCGGCACGTCGCGCGCATTGTGCCAATCGGTGATGTAGACGTCGTGATCCTTAAGCAGCGTACGAACCGTGTAGCGCAACAGTGTCGAGAAATGCCCCGACAACGGCGCCACCACCAGCACGCGCGGCCCTGGCTGGGCCATGTCTTTGGCGAAGTGCAACAGCGTTCCGAATGGCGTGGCGCCAACCGCTTCCTCGAGCACGCCGACCGTCTCTCCACCCGAGACAACCTCAGCGATGCCGTAGTCCGGCCGCTCATGCGTGATCTGCAAGCTGTCCAGAACCTCAAGCGTCGCAGACATATGCCGGCCGAATCCGGTCAGTGCCCCGCTATGCGGCCAACCGAACATCATTTGCGTCGCCTGCGCCATCATGCGCGCCGGATACAGAAGATCGGAATGCGACTGATAGAGTTGATAAAGCACGCGAACTCTGGCCCCCGTTGGAATCAAGCGCTCGATTCCGAAAGTCCGAGGCTAACAACATTTGCATCCGCTGCGGTGCGTCTGCACTGCAACATCGCCCGATGAGCGAACATAGCCGCTGTCGAACTACCGCTACGGCACACGGCTTAACCAACCCACGCATTCGTGAGTTAGTTAACACTTGCGCTGTGCCCGGCCTGCCTGCCAACAGTCTCGCGGGTAGTGGGGAAAGTCATGCGGCGCGTCGTGTTGGTCGGGAGCTTGATGCTCGCGTTGAGCGGTTGCGTCGGCGACTACACGGGTCCCGGTCTACCGCAAAGCGACACGCCACAGAGCTGGGGCCAAGAGATTCCTTCGGACGCCGCAGTCTGGCCGTCCCAAACGTGGTGGCGCAACTTCGGCAGCGACGAGCTGAATGCCCTCATCGCCACCGCGCAAACGAACAACTTAAACCTAGCCGCTGCCCGCTTTCGGGTGCAGCAAGCGGACGCTCAAGCGCGCATCGCCGGGTCATCCCTGTTCCCGAGCATCGGCGCAGGCTTGCGCGCAGATGAATCCGGCGACATTCACGGCCCCGGCATCAAGACAAAGTCCCTGGGCGCAAATCTCAACGCTTCGTACGAACTGGATTTTTGGGGCCGCAATCTCGCAGACGCTCGGGGCGCGGACGCCTCGCTCCGCGCAAGTCAGTTCGATCAAGAAACCGTGGCGCTGACGACGGTCGCCAGTGTCGCCACCACCTACTTCCAACTTCTCGCCGCGCGCGACCGCCTCGCTTTCGCGAAGAAGAATGTCGAGAATGCCGACCGCATCTTGTCGCTCACCGAACTGCAGCTGAAAGCAGGCCTCATCAGCCCGCTACAGATGGCGCAGCAGCAAAATATCGTGGCCTCGCAGCGCGCCCAGCTCCCCACGATCGCCCAACAGGAGCGCCAAGCCGCCGCTTCGCTCGCGCTGCTGCTCGGCCGCCCGCCGCAGGGCTTCACGGTGCAAGCGCAGTCACTGAACGGCCTCTCGACGCCCACGGTCGCGCCCGGTCTACCGTCGGAACTTCTTGCGCGCCGCCCGGATGTAAAGCGGGCTGAAGCCAATCTCGCCTCCGCGGACGCAAATGTCGGTGCCGCGCGCGCTGCCTTCTTGCCCACGATTTCTCTAACTGGAAACGCCGGCGTCGCCAGCACGGCCCTAAGCGGGCTTTTGAACGGGCAGAACGCCGCTTACGCGATCGCAGGCTCGCTCTTGCAAACGATATTCGACGCCGGTGCGCTCGCTGCGCGCGAAGACGCCGCTATGGCCCGCCGCGAAGAACTGCTCACGTCCTACCGCAGCACGGCGCTCACGGCCTTCTCGGACGTAGACGTCGCCCTCAGCTCGGTCGCCAACCTCGAAGAGCAAGAGCGTCAGCAGGCAAAGGCCGCGGCAGCGGCCGCGGAGGCGTTCCGCATCGCCGAACTTCAGTATCGCGCAGGCCTTGTCGATTATCTGAACGTGCTGAACAGCCAGCAGTCTCTATTCCAAGCACAAGACCAGCTCGCCCAGGTTAGGGGCGCGCGCCTACAGGCGATTGTCGGCCTGTATCGTGTGCTAGGTGGCGGTTGGCACGAAAAGAACTGATCGGTTTCGCCTGTCGGGCGAGTGCGCATCTGCAACAACCGGCATGCCACGAACGCTGCTCACGCAATTGCAACTTACGCTCTCGCGCTTAGGTGTTATCTCAAAGCCTGGGGCTTGGGGTTGTCGTGTTCAGTTGGCGTAATTTGATCATCGCCGCGGTGGTGTTGGGCGGCGCGTACTTCGCGTGGCGTGCGATAAGCCCTGCGCCGGAGCAGCAAGTAAACTACGACACGGTCGCGGCCGAACTTGGTGACATCACCCAAATCGCCCAGGCCAACGGCACGCTTAACCCGGTCAGCGTCATCAACATCGGCACGCAGATTTCGGGCGTCGTCAAAACGGTCAAATCGGACTTCAACGAACTCGTCGACCAAGGTCAGGTACTGGCCGAACTCGACACGCGCCTTCTTGAAGCCTCGCTGGCACAAAGCCGTGCTCAGCTGAAGAAGGCGCAAGCCTCCGCGCGCCTCGCCAAACTCACCTACGACCGCAAGAAGGGCATTCTCGACGCCGGCGGCGCCTCCCGCGCCGAAGTGGACACAGCCGAACAACAACTCGCCTCCGCCGAAGCCGACGCCGCGATTGCGGCCGCTTCGGTGAAACGCGACGAAACGAACCTGGGCTTTGCCACGATCGCCGCCCCGGTCGCAGGCGTCGTGCTCTCGCGCGATGTCGATGTGGGCCAGACCGTTGCAGCCAGCTTCCAGACACCGACACTGTTCAGGATCTCGCCGAACCTGCGCTCGATGCAGATCAACACAAACCTGTCGGAAGCCGACGTCGGCACGATCCGCCAAGGCCAGCGCGTAACGTTCACGGTCGATGCATTCCCCGGCAAAACCTATCAAGGCAGCGTCCGTCAGGTCCGCCTAAACCCGACGACCGTGCAGAACGTCGTCACCTACAACGCCGTCATCGACGTCGATAACCCGGGCTTCGAGCTCCTGCCCGGCATGACCGCCTTCGCGCGCATTCGTATCGGCGAAGCGAAGGGTGTGCTTCGCGTACCGAATTCGGCCCTGCGCTACCGCCCGAAGGACCCCGCGCAGCAGCGCGCTGGCGGCAAGCCCGAGCGCAAAGAGAGCGACGGCACCCGCGGCGTCCACATCTTGCACGCTGGCAAACCGAAGCGCGTCGTCGTTCTCACCGGTCTTACCGACGGCAAGTTCACGCAAATCGTGGGCGGTGACCTGAAAGCCGGTGACAAGGTGATCACCGGCGAAAGCGAAGGCGATGGCAACGGTCGCGGCGGCGGACAAGTCCGCGTCGGCGGCGGCCCGCCGCGGTAAAACCGATGAGCGAGCCGCTAATCGAAGTCGACCGCATCGACAAATCCTACACCGCGCTCGTACCCGTGCTGCGCCAAGTGTCGCTCAAAATTTACCCCGGCGAATTCGTGGCTCTCATGGGCCCGTCGGGCTCCGGCAAGTCGACGTTCATGAACGTATTGGGCTGCCTCGATACGGCCGACAGCGGCGCCTACTACCTCGGCGGCGAGGACACGACACGCCTGACGAAAAACCGCGCCGCCGAACTGCGCAACCGTATGATCGGCTTCGTGTTCCAGGGCTTCAACTTGCTGCAGCGCCGTACAGCGCTCGATAACGTCGCGCTGCCGATGATCTGCGGCGGCCTACCCCGAAGCGTCTGGGCCCCCCGCGCACGCGAATTACTCGACCAAGTTGGCTTGAAGGGCCGCTATGGCTCGAGGCCCAATCAACTCTCCGGCGGCCAGCAGCAGCGCGTCGCCATTGCCCGCTCGCTCGCGATGGAGCCGCCGCTCATCCTCGCCGACGAGCCGACCGGCAACCTGGACTCGACCTCGTCAGCCGACATCATGCGCATCATCTCGGGGCTGAACTCGATCGGCGGCATCACGATCGTCCTGGTCACGCACGAAGCCGACATTGCCGCGCACGCCAAACGCCTGGTGAAGTTCAAAGACGGCCGCATCGTTTATGACGGTCCCGTGGAACAAGGGCTGGCCGCATGAGCATGAAGTCGGGCGCCATCCTGACCGAAGCGCTGATATCGATGCGCTCCACCGGTATGCGCTCGTTCCTGACCATGCTTGGCATCATCATTGGCGTCGGCGCTGTGGTGCTGATGCTTGCGATCGGCCGCGGCGTCGAACTCAGCGTGCAGCAGTCGATCTCTTCGCAGGGCGCAAACCTCTTCATTATTCTGTCGGGCTCGACGACCTCAGGCGGCTTGCGCGGCGGCTTCGGCTCCGCCCCGACCTTGACACTCGACGACGCCCGCGAACTCGCCGAACTCTCCGGTGTGGTGGCAGTCGCACCCATCAACAACGGCGTCGCGCAAACCGTGAATGAGGGCCAAAACTGGAGTACTCAGATCACAGGCACGACGCCCGACTACTTCCGCATCCGGAATTGGAAGTTCGCGACGGGCGACCCGTTCGACGACGTAGCGGAGCGCTCGGCCGCGCCCGTCGCCGTGATCGGCGCCACGGTCGCGACGAACCTGTTTCCCGAAGGCGAAGATCCCGTCGGCAAAACGATCCGCATTCGCAATATCCCCTTCATGATCGTGGGGCTGCTCGCCAGCCAGGGACAAAGCCTGCAGGGTCAGGACCAAGACGACGTCATCATCGTGCCCTTCCAAACGGCGCAGCGCCGCCTATTCGGCTCAGCGTTCCCGGGCTCCGTGCGCACCATGTTCGTGCAGGCCGCAACCCCCGATGTCATGAAGGGCCTCGAGCAGCAAATGCGCGAAGTGCTGCGCGACCGGCATCGCTTGAGTGAAGAGGCCGACGACGACTTTTCGATCCGCGACCTGACAGCGATTGCTGAAAGCGTCGCTTCCGCCACCCGCGCTATCTCGCTCTTGCTGGGCTCGATCGCCGCAATCAGCCTTCTCGTGGGCGGCATCGGCATTATGAACATTATGCTGGTCACTGTGACGGAGCGGACGCGCGAGATCGGCGTGCGCAAAGCGGTCGGCACCCGCGAACGCGACATCATGCTTCAATTCCTGATCGAAGCCGTGATCCTCTCGCTCGGCGGCGGCCTGATCGGCGTGCTGATCGGAGGCGGCCTCTCGATGCTCGTCGGCCAAGCCCTACAACTGCCGACCGAAGTGAGCGTATTCTCGGTAACGCTTGCCTTTACCGTGGCGGCGGCCATCGGCGTGTTCTTCGGGTTCTATCCCGCGCGCCAGGCGGCAAGGCTGCAGCCGATCGAGGCGCTCAGGTATCAGTAACGGCGGCTGCCTAGAACCGGTAACCCGCGAACAAGCCCACCGTCACCTGCGTTTCCGATCCTTCCGCGGCAACGATCGGGCTATCGGCCGCGTCGCCCGTAAGCCGGCTCACGCTGGCGATGGCCGTCAACGACCACGCGTCGCCAAGCGGCACGACGGCCGTCAGACCGACGCCATAGTCTTTGATCCCGTTGCCGGCCGCGTAAGGCGCGTAGCCCAAAAACGAAGCAACGGACTGGGCGGGCGTTATTCCGAAATAGGTCTGCGCGTAGTCGTCGTCGACCCACGAGACCTTGGGCCCAACGGAAACGATCGCACCCGCGATGCGAGTCTCGTAACGAAGGCCGAGCGTCGCAATCAACCCCGTGTCGTCGCCCGAAACACCCTGGCGCCCTTCCAGCGAGAGTTTGATGGCGTCGAACTTGTACTCCGCAAACGCACCAAGCTCGACCGCACCATCGACATCGCCCAACCCGCGCAACGCTATGTTGTCCCCGGAGTCGCGGTCGAACCGATAGCCCAAGATTCCGCCCGCCTTGAACCCGCCGTCGTTGATGGCTGCAAGCTTCAAGCCCTCAGGAACCGATAGAGTCGCCCAATCCTGATACTGAACCCGGAAGTAAGGGAGCGCGCGGAATCGATAGTCGTCTGAGCCTTCGTAGTCCGGCGTATAGAGACCGCCGCCGCCCACAACGAATGTCCAATCCGCTTGGGGGGCACCTCCAGGACGCCCGTCGGCCGAAGCCGCTGTCACCAACCCAAGAAGCGAACCAACAACAACAAATACTGCCCGCGCCACGCCGGTCTCCCACTGAACGAAGGGGCGAACATGGGTGCCTGGGCACAAAAGGAAATAGGCCCAGGCGCCACAAATGCGAGAAAAATCCGTAGTCTTGCCGCTACTTCGGCCGGCGGAACTTGAACACGAACTGGTCCGTTTTGCCCCGAATCGATGGGTCGAACACGTTCGTGGTCATCGGATCGGCGGGGTTCTTGAGCAGATTGCTCTCCGCAACCAGCTCGAAGCCCGCCGCAAGAATCTGCTGCTTCACGACCGACGGCTCGATGCGGTGCAGCTTGTCGATCTGCTCGACCGTCGTCACGCCGGGTCCCGTGTGGTCGATGACGAAGAAGACGCCGCCAGGCTTTAGCGCGTCGAAGATGGCCTTGTTCATCTTTGCCATGTCGATCTTTTGCCAGACTTGATCGTGATAGAGCTGGCTCATGAAGATGAGATCGACGGGCTGGTCGAACTTGATCTCCGCCATCGGCTGGACGGACCCTTCGATGTTCGTGAAGCCCGCTTTGGTTAGGATCGCCGCACCTTCGGTGGCGACCGGAAACTTCTCGGCCACCCAACTCGGGTTGAACATATAGACTTTGCCGTTCGCGCCAACGATCCGGCTCATGATCTTGGTGTAGTACCCCGTGCGGCCCGGCCCCACGTCGACCGCGCGCCCGCCGGGCTTCAGCTCCGTCATCGTCATGATCTCTGCCGGATGCCGGTCCGCGTCGCGGTCGGTGTCGTCCTTAGGCCGGTCCTTGTCGGCGACGGCGGCAGCCACGTAACCCGGAACCGCATCGGCGGCGATCGCGTTCGACCCAAAAGCGAACGCGGCGACGGCGGCAGACAATATCAGACGGCGCATGGAAGATTCCCCCTCGAAACCGGGCGCACCCTATGCCGAACACCCCACCGCCCCAAGGGGCTTCACGCGCGTGTGAACGTTCGCAGTTGCGCAATCAGAGCCTATTGCGTGCCGCCACCCGCTTGACCACGGATCCGCCCTCGTGGCGCGGGCGATTTTGTGCAGCTTCAGGCACGCTTTGGCGACCCAATCGATACCTGCCAATACCCCAAGGCCACATATAGACTTCGAGAGGTCGACACATCGTCCGCCCCAAGAACCGGACCTTACGAGCCAACGCAAGAACGCGGCGCGCTCCGGATGATCCGGTGCGGGCACCAGCATCCCCCGCGCGGGGGATGCGACGTAGCATAGAACGAGCTAATCACTAAGGTCGTTGTCGGGAGAACACGCCAGATGCGTCGGCTAATCACTGTCTTGCTTGTTTGTATCGCTCTGGTCGCGCTTGGCGCAGACATCTCGCAGGCGGAGAAGAAGAGGAAACCCAACAAAAGTCATCCGTGGTATCCGAACTGCACGACCAACTTCGACACCTGTCACAACATCGCGTGCAATTTTCCTGGCGATCCCAGCACATCCGGCAAGGACGAGTGCCAGTTCGACTGTTTGAATGAGCTGGACAAGTGCTTGGGAAGACCCGCTCGAACGCGTCGAGAAACCGGCATAACCGGTGGTAACCCAGGCGCCGGCGTCGATCCAGGCACTTCGCCAAGACCGCAAAGCCGGCCCGAAGGCGCACCGACAACAGGTGGCATCAGTCCGAACTAGGTCGAAAACTTGGGGGCGCGCGCCAACCGCTCATAGCATCATAAAGTGCGGAAAAACTCCGCCTTCAAGCCGTTGTTGCAGGACCTGCATGCGCTCTACGGCACGTCGGAGTATCTCGTGCCGACCGCACGCATGATCGACGGTATCGATCCGCGTGGGCGAGGATGTGGTGCGCGGCTATCGCGCCGCTGATCTCACCGTCGCATTTACCCGCTACCTGATCGCCTTTGAGGACGCTACAAGTAGCGGCGGCGTAGCGCCAAAAGTGGCGCGAATGACCCGATGTAACGCCGTAGCGCCTGTTTTGAACCGGTTTTGCTGCACGAGACGATGCCGAGATACCCCGACGACCTCCTCAAACGCATCCTGACGACCGCCAAAACGATCGCCGTCGTCGGTGCCTCAGCTAACCCTGCGCGCGACAGCAACGAGGTCATGGCCTACTTGCAGCGCAAGGGTTACCGCTGCATTCCCGTGAACCCCGGCCTCGCCGGACAGACTTTGCTTGGGGAAAAAGTCTACGCGGACTTGGCCTCGATCCCGGACACGATCGACATGGTCGACGTGTTCCGGAACTCCGAAGCGGCGGGCGGCGTGTGCGACGAGGCTGTCGCCATTGGCGCAAAAGTCGTGTGGATGCAGCTCGAAGTCATTAACGAGGCGGCCGCCAAACGGGCGGAAGCGGCAGGGCTGACCGTGATCATGGATCGCTGTCCGAAGATCGAAATCCCGCGCCTCTTGGGCTAAACCTCAAGGCAACGACGCACGACGAATCACCAAAGGGTCAGACCCATGAACATGCAATCGAAGCTATCCGAATACGGCTTCAACACACTCTCGATCCATGCCGGCGCGGCCCCCGACCCCACGACCGGCGCGCGCGCGACGCCGATCTACCAAACGACCTCCTACGTATTCGACGACGTGAATCATGCGGCCTCGTTGTTCGGTCTTGAGGCTGCAGGCAACATCTATACTCGCATCGGCAACCCAACCCAGGCCGTGCTCGAAGAGCGTGTGGCCGCCCTCGAAGGCGGCACCGCCGCGCTCGCGACCGCCTCGGGCCACGCGGCACAGCTTCTCGTCTTCCAAACGCTGATGCAGCCGGGCGACGAGTTCATCGCCGCGCGCCAGCTCTACGGCGGTTCGGTCAACCAATTCGGCAACGCGTTCAAGAACTTCGGCTGGCACGTCAAATGGGCCGACGCCCGCGACCCCGATAGTTTCCGCCGCCAGCTGACCGCCAAGACCAAGGCGATCTTCATCGAAAGCATCGCCAACCCTGGCGGCGTCGTCACCGACATCGAAGCGATCGGCGCCGTTGCCAAGGAAGCGGGCCTCCCCTTCATCGTCGATAACACGCTGGCCACGCCCTACCTCATCCGCCCGATCGAATGGGGAGCCGACATCGTCGTTCATTCGTTGACGAAATTCATGGGCGGCCACGGCACCTCGATCGGCGGCATCATTGTCGATGCCGGTTCGTTCGACTGGTCTCGCACGAAGAAGTTTCCGGTGCTTTCGGAACCGTGCCCGTCGTATCACGGCATCCGGCTCCACGAGACGTTCGGCGACGCCGCGTTCGTTACCGCTTGCCGCGTATTGGGCTTGCGCGATCTCGGTCCCGCGATTTCGCCGTTCAACGCGTTCCTGATCCTGAACGGCCTGGAGACGCTGCCGCTCCGCATGCAACGTCACTGCGAGAACGCACGCACGGTCGCGCAGCATCTGAGCCGCCATCCGCGCGTTTCGTGGGTGAACTACGCGAACCTGCCGAATGACCCTTGCTACGGCCTCGCGCAAACCTACTGCCCGAAGGGCGCTGGCGCCGTCTTCACATTCGGCGTCCGCGGCGGCTACGACGCGGGCGTCAACTTGGTGAACAACGTTCGCCTGTTCTCGCACCTCGCCAACGTCGGGGATACGCGCTCTCTGATCATCCATCCTGCGTCGACCACGCATCGCCAATTGACGGAGGAACAGAAAACGGCGGCGGGCGCGGGCCCAGAAGTCGTGCGCGTCTCCATCGGCCTCGAAGACGTCGCCGACATCGTCACCGATCTCGATCAGGCCTTGGCGGCGTAAGACGGCGCCAAGCGAAGCGCGAAGAGATGAACGACGGCGGCGGTCAACAGCAAGACCGCGCCGAACTGATGCAGCGCGCCAAGCCAAATCGGCACGACCTCAAGCAGCGTCCAGATGCCGACCAGCACCTGGAACGCCAGCACGGCGAGAAGCGCGTTTGCCGTCGTCGCGCCGAACCCGGCAAGCCCCTGGCGCCGCCCTGCGACCCAAAGCGCGACGACGGCCGCCGTGAGCACATAAGCAACGATACGATGATTGAACTGAACGGTGGTGACGTCCTCGAACGGTGCAAGCCAGAACGGCGCGTAGCCGTACGCCCCCTCCGGCACGAACGCGCCATCCATCAGCGGCCAGGTGTTATAAGTGAAACCGGCATCGAGCCCCGCCACGAACCCGCCAAGCAGTATTTGAAAGAACACGAGTGCCAACACCGCTGCCGCAGCATCGGAGAGCCGGTGCGGCGCCGTCTTCATCGGCCACGCGCCGCGCCACAACGGGAGCGCTGTCCAGAGGATTGCCGCATAGATGACCAGCGCCAACCCCAGATGCGCGACCAACCGATACTGACTGACGCTCACGCGTTCCGTCAGCCCGCTCGCCACCATGTACCACCCGAGCGCACCCTGCAGAGCGCCCAGAACGAACAAAACGAGCAACCGCGGTATCAACGCCCGCTCGATCTGCCTGCGCGCCAGGAAGATCAGAAACGGCACCAAGAACGCGAACCCAATCAAGCGCCCAAGATTTCGATGCGACCACTCCCACCAGAAGATCGCCTTGAACTCGTCCAGCGACATCCCTTTGTTCAGCTGCTGGTATTGCGGGATCAGCTTGTAGGCGTCGAACTCCTCTTGCCACTCCGCGGCCGACAGCGGCGGCAGCGCCCCGTGGATCGGCTTCCACGACGTAATCGAAAGCCCCGAGTCGGTGAGACGCGTAAGGCCACCCACAATCACCATCACGGCGATCAAACCGGCGACCGCGAACAGCCAAATGGCGATGGACCTGCGTGCCGCGATTTGACGCTCGCTCGGCGGTATATCGGCGAAGAATGTGGCAGTCATGAAAAGGCTGATATGGGGCGCACAGCGCCTGGGCAAGGCCGGCCGCTGCGGCACGTTGGCGTTGTGCTCCGACCTAGGTATTCCGCAGTTTGCCCCCGTCCCGGCCAATTGCTAATCACACGCCCATGAGTATGCGTTGGAAAAAGCTGATCGGCGCCTTCCTGCTGATCGCCATAATCGCGATCTATGCGCTGCTGGTGATGCGCTTGGCAGTGGCGATCTTGCCGACCGCGGGTGGCATTCTTGAGTTCGTGTTCTATGCGGTAGCCGGCTTAGCCTGGGTGATTCCGGTGCGCTATCTGATTGTCTGGATGAACACGCCCGGTACGAACGACGCGGAACAAGGGTAGCCATGACGAAACTGAAAGAGTTCTTCACCGCCGCCGGAACGAACCCGATGGACCGCATTCAAACGGCAATCGAGCGGATCATCCTTTACAGCCGCTATATCCTGGTCGTGTTCTATATCGGCCTTGCCGTCGCGCTGGCGATTTACGCCGTGTCGTTCATCTTCGAAGTCGTACACCTCGCCGAGATCGCGTTTTTTCCGCCCGGAAACAAGAACATGATCATGCCGGTGCTCGAACTGATCGACGGCGCGCTGGTCTCCGGCCTCATCGTCATGGTGATGCTAAGCTCCTATGAGAACTTCGTCGGTAGCTTCAGCGACGACTCGCTCGACAACTCGCCGGAATGGCTGCGCCGCCTCGATCCGGGTTCCCTAAAGGTCAAAGTGGCCACCGCCCTTCTGACAATTTCGGCAGTCAAGCTTCTTCAAGTTTTCATGGACCGCGAGCAGTTCACCGACGCCGACATCTTCTGGAAGGTCGTGATCCACGTGGTCTTCATTGCCTCCGCGGTTTTCCTGGCCCTGCTTGATCGCATTTCCGGCCACGGCTACCACCATCACAAACCCGACGATAAGAAATCGAATGAGCCCCCGCCGTCGCTATAGTCGCGGCGCGTCCCCCCGAACGAACGCTAGGACCCCCAATGGCACAAGCTGGTCAAATCTTCCTCGGCAAAGGCGAAGCTCCGCAAAGCCTATTGCTCTCCATCGCAAACCGGCATGGCCTGATCGCAGGCGCAACCGGCACCGGCAAAACCTCAACGCTGCGCGTGTTGGCCGAGGGCTTCTCGAACGCCGGCGTGCCGTGCTTCGTGCCCGACATCAAAGGCGACCTCGCCGGCTTCTGCCAACCGGCCGAAGTTAAAGGCTTCATCACCGAGCGTCTGCAAAAGATCGGCAACACCGAATGGAAGCCTGCCGACTTTCCCGTCGTGTTCTGGGACCTGTTCGGCGAACTCGGTCACCCGTTGCGCGCGACTGTGTCTGAGATGGGCCCGACGCTGCTCGCCCGCATGCTGCAGTTGAACGACACGCAGGAAGGCGTCTTGAATATCGTTTTCCGCGTGGCCGACGAGCAAGGAATGCTGCTTCTCGATCTCAAAGACTTGCGCGCGATGCTCGTGCATGTCTCCGAGAACGCCGCCAAATACTCAACCCAATTCGGTAACATCGCCCCGACGTCGGTAGGCGCGATCCAACGCACACTGCTTACGCTCGAGAACCAAGGCGGCGACGCATTCTTCGGCGAGCCAGCGCTTAAGCTTCAGGATCTTCTGATCAACGACGACACGGGCCGCGGTGCGATCCACGTGCTCGCCGCCGAAAAACTGTTCGGCAGCCCGATGCTCTACGCCACATTCCTGTTGTGGATGCTGTCGGAGCTCTACGAAAACATGCCCGAGGTCGGCGACGTCGATAAACCAAAGCTCGTCTTCTTCTTCGACGAAGCTCACCTTCTGTTCGACGACCAACCGAAGGCGCTGATTGACAAGGTCGAACAAGTCGTCCGTCTCATTCGTTCGAAAGGCGTCGGCGTCTACTTCATTACCCAGTCCCCGCTCGACATCCCGGATGACGTTCTGGGTCAGCTTGGCAACAAGATCCAACACGCACTGCGCGCCTTCACACCGAAAGATCGCAAGTCCGTCAAAGCTGTAGCCGACAACTTTCGCGAAAACCCGCACTTTGAAGCGTCGACGGCCGTTCAGGAACTCGCCGTCGGCGAAGCGCTTGTCTCGACGCTCGACGCCAAAGGTGTCCCGTCGATCGTGGACCGCGTGCTGATCACGCCGCCGACCTGCCGCATGGGCCCGATCACCCCGGCCGAACGCTCGGCTGTACTGAACGCAAGCCCACTCAAAGGCGGCTACGACCAAACGATCGATCGCGAGTCCGCGTACGAAATGCTCATGGCGAAAGCGGGTGGCGAAACGGCACAGCCCTCCGCCCCCACCGTGCAGCCGCCCGCGCAAAAATCCGGCGGCTGGGGTTGGGGTTGGGGCAAAAAGGAAGAGCCCGCGCAGGAGCCCGCGCCGCAGCAACGCCGCGCCTCTTCCTATCCGATGCCGCAAACGCCCAAGGCTGAGCCCCGCGCCAAGTCCGGCGGCTACCAACGGCAAACGATGGGCGAGGCTATCGCGAAAAGTGCCGCGCGCTCGGTGACATCCACCATCGGCAGCAGCATCGGCCGCGCTTTGGTACGCGGCGTCCTGGGCTCGCTGCTCAAACGCTAGGGAGGCCAAGATGTTCCGGACGATCGTGATCGCTCTCGCGCTCGGTCTCGCCGCTTGCGACGAGACCGGCACCGAAACCCTAACAGGCACCAAGTGGGTCGCCGAGACGATCAACGGCAAGCCGGTGATCGAACCCGGCGGCGTGACGCTGACCCTCTCCGACGAACGCGTCACCGGCCGCAGCGGCTGCAACACCTATTTCGGTGCAGCAGAACACCGGGACGGCACGCTGAAGATCGGCTCGATCGGCGCTACCAAAATGGCCTGCATGCGCGACGGCTTGATGCAGCAGGAGAGCGAGTATCTCAACACGCTCGAAGCGTCGCAAACCTATGCGATCCAAAGCGGCCCTCGCCTGCTTCTCACGAGTCCCGCCGGCGGCACACTCGTTTTCAAGGGCACACCCACCCAATAACAAACGGCCCACCGCCAGCGGCAAGCTGAAACGGCGGGCCTACCCAAACCGCATGGGGAGACCATGAGTTACGGGTGCCGAAATTGTACCACGCGCACGCTCAAATGTGCATGCCGGAAAGACAACCGCGAGGCGTAAGCGGCGCCCTACTCTTCCCGCATCGCGCGTTGCAAGCGTCGATTCAGCGGTGCAAGCAGGTACTCGAGCGCCGTATGCGACCCGAGGCTGATCATCACCTCGGCCGGTAGACCGGGCTGCAGCTTCTCGTCGCCCAAGGCGGCCGTGACGGCAGCGCGGTCAACTTCAATCTCGGCCTGATAGTAAGCAACCCCGGTGCGCGCATCGACCAGACGGTCTGCCGACACTGAAATGACCTTACCCGGCACCACGGGTTGAAATGCACTCTTCGAGTGGATCAGCCGCACGTGCGCGGCAACGCCGGCCCGCACGTTATCGGCATCGTCGGGCTTAAGCTGTGCCTCCACGATCAGCCGGTCGTCCTGTGGCACGATCTCCATTACCGTCTCGCCTCCGCGCACGACCTGCCCGGGGGCGTGAATCGTCGCCGCCACGACGATGCCCGCCGCAGGCGCAGTGATTGTCATCCGGGTCGCCTGCGCGTTCGCCGCCTTGATGCGATCGGCGAGCTCGAACTGGCGCCGCTGCGTCTCGCGCAGCTCCGCCGCGATCTTGTCGAGCCGATCGTTCTTGATCTCGATGATTTGCATCTCGATCTCGCTGGCCTTGAGCTTGTTTTGCCCGATCGTGGCCAGAAGCTCGCCGCGCTGACCGGCGAGCGACTTCCCCGCCCGTTTCAACGCCAGCACGCGCGGCAACGTCGAAAGCCCCTGGTTGAACAACTGCTCCGTCGCTTCCGTCTCGCGGGCGATCAGCGCCGACTGCGCCTCGACGGCCGCAAGCTGCGCCTGCAACCCGCCTACAACCTCGAGATACTGCGCCTTACGATTCTTCATCACGTCGATCTGATTGCCGAGCGACTGACGCCGCTGTTCAAACAGAGACGCTTGACCGTCCATCGCGGACTTTGCGGACGAACTCTCCTTGCGCGCCGTCAACGCAGGGGGAAACGTCACAGCTCGCGCGTCGGTTGTCTCCGCTTGGAGGCGCGCTTCGAGCGCGCTCACCGCATCCAACTCCGACAGCAAGACGCCGAGCGCGGCCGACGTTTCAGTTTGATTGAGAACCGCCAAAACCTGCCCGGCTTTGACCGTATCGCCGTCGCGCACGTTCACGCGTTCGACAATGCCGCCTTCCAGGTGCTGCACCTTCTTGCGCTTGCTTTCAACAGCGACAACCCCACTTGCGATAACGGCACTGCTAAGCGGCACGAACGCAGCCCACACCCCGAACACGGCCAGAAATCCAAACAGCACGAACGCGCTCCAACGCCGCGCGCCCGTCGTTTGAAACGGCTCCTCCGTCTTTGACCCGCCGAGCCAATCACGCAAACCGCCGAGAGCGCCGCGCACCATCATGACAGCACCTTCCCTCACAGACGTCCGCCCGGCGTCGCCGAACGCATGATCTTGCCCAAAATCTCCTCGCGCGGACCGAACTCTGCCCTCCCGTCGCGCAAGACGAGAAGCTTGTCCGTCAGCGTCACCGCAGCAGGCCGGTGCGAAACCACGATGACCGTCGCCTTGCGCTCGCGCAGCCGCTGCAGCGCGGACCGCAAGTGCGCCTCGCCCTCGGTGTCGAGATGCGCCTCCGGTTCGTCGAGCACCACCACCGGCCGATCGCCGAACAGCGCCGACGCCAAGGCGATGCGCTGCATCTGACCGCCGGAGAGGCGCAAACCGCTGGGCCCCAACTCCGTGTCATAGCCTTTAGGCAGCGCCTGGATCATCTCGTGCACGTCGGCGGCCTCTGCCGCCGCAATGATGGCCTCGCTGGACGCCGCCTCGAACCGCGAAATGTTCTGTGCCACGGTTCCTGCCATCGCGAGCGGCGCTTGCGGCAGATATCCGATCCATTGACCAAGATCCGTCTGCTGCCACGTGGCAACGTCGGTGCCATCGATACGGATGTTGCCGGCCGCGCACGGAACAAGACCCATGATAGCGCGCGCCAACGTGGACTTGCCCGATCCGCTCGGCCCCACGATGGCGAGTTGCTCGCCCGGTGCGAGTTCGAACGAGACGCGCGCCAAAATCGGTCTTTGCGCCCCCGCCAGAACGAGCGTCGCGCTCTCCGCGCTCACCGCCCCGCGCGGTCGCGGCAATGGCATCGTTTCCGTCTCGTTCGAGACCGCCCCCAGTGACTCGTCGAGCCGCGCCCACGCCTGTCGCGCGTTGAGAACGGTCCGCCACGCACCGACCAACGCCTCAACCGGCTGCAGCCCACGCGCACCCAAAATTGATCCGGCAATCAAGCCGCCGCCCGAAAGCTCGCCCGCAATCGTCAGCGCCGCACCAACACCCAACAAGCCGATTTGGAGCACATTACGCAAAAACCGTGCGAGCGAATGAAAGCCCGCTTCGCGCTCGGTCGCGGCAAGGCCATGCTGCATCGCGTTGCTTGCGGCCCCCAGCCAATGCGCCGAGACGGAGTCCGAGGCCCCCATGGCAACAAGCGGCTCGCCGTTGCGCGCAGCCACTTCGGCGAACTGCAACGCCTTCAGGTTCTCCTTTGCCGCCGTCGCGGAAGCGTCCGCATTCAGCCGGTCGTTCAAATAGGCGACGCCGCCGATCAGCACACATGCGCCAACAGCCACCAAAAACAACACCGGATGCAACACATAGAGAAGGATGAAATAAATTGGACTCCACGGCAGATCGAGCAAGGCTGCCGTCACCGGACTGCCGACCAGATTCCGCACAGCATCGACGTCGCGCAGCGGCTGCAACGCTGGCGCATCCTTTCCAGCCGATCCGCGCAACTGAATCCGGAACGCGTGCGGGCTCAAGCGGTAGGCCGTGCGCGCGCCCACCCGTTGCAAAATCGAGCTGCGCAATGACTCCAACCCGCCGAGCGCCAACAGCGCCGTCGCCGCGATCAGCGAAAGAACGACCAATGTCTCGATGCTGTAGGAAGAAAGCACCCTGTCGTAGATCTGCAGCATGTACAGCGACGACGTCAGACCCAACAAATTGATCGCGAGCCCGTACCCAAGAACGGACACGAGCACGCGCCGCTCTTGAGCAAGCACGTCGCGAACCGATCGTGGACGCGCAGTCGACACCGCCTACTCCTTCTCGCTCTCTTGGGCCCGGTTGGATGCCAATAATGCGCCCAAGGAAAGCGCCATGGACATGGGGCCCCGTTGAAACTTGCCCCTTGGTGTCGGCCCAGGGCAGCGTTTGCCTTAACGCGAGCGGAACCGCGCCAAAGATCCACGTACCTGTCGTTGTGGACTGTGGCTGACACGCGACATGATTGATCCAAACTGGCAGCTCTGGTCGCTAACTGGCCAGTTTTCCTTTGGTTTTGGCGTGTAGCTGAACGTAAATACTACCCGGGGATGCACATAGGGGGTACTTGGGTATGGTCGCCAGGGGAGCGAGCCGCCAGATAATTGGCGCATTTGAGGGACTTCAGGTCCCGGTCCTAGCCGCAATCTGGCAGGACGCAAAATCGACGTTGAACGTGCATGTCGGCGCCTGCGCCAGCCGTGCAAAGGCGAAGGCGGAGATCTTGGCCGCGTTGGGAAATGCCGGCGTGTCACGCGCGCGGGTCCATTTCCACACAGCACGCGATTTGACCGCGCCGCGCAGCCTTGAGCGCCTGGTCGCGCACTTCGGCGACGGTGAGGTCGTCTACGACCCGACAAGCGCAATTTCCCGCGCAAAAGCGTTGGTCACGGCGAGCCACACCGTTCGCACGTCGATCAGCGACGCGGTCAGCGGCATCTTCTTCGCGCCGCGCACGCGTACGCTTTTCGTGACCCTCGCAGGCAAGCGCTTCGCTGAGAAGGTGAAGGTTGCCGATCTTGCCGCCATAGAACGGCAGATCGTTGAGGCGCTCGGCACCGCGTTCGCCGGCCGCACCGCCGAATGCCCAGCCGTGCGCGTCGGCTTCGGTACGCCCAGCGGAGCACTGGTCCCCGTCGATCAAGGCTCCGTCACCAGCTGGTCCACGCACACCTTGCGCGCGGTCCGCCGCTATTGGAAGCCGGTCGCGATCGCAACGCTGTTCGGTTTCAGCGCCAACGCGGCCGCAGCGCGCGAACCTGCCGTCGCTCCGACAAACCTCAAAATCACCGGCGCCGGCACCAGCACGGACGGCGAAGGCGGTTGGTTCTTCGGCGGCGCCCTGACCGCGCCGATCGGCGAGCGTTGGGGTATCCAGGTTGAAGGCGGCGCCGCCGGCAACGACTTCGATACAGTCACTGGCGTTGGCGGTCACATCTTCACGCGCGACCCGTCGAGCTACTTGCTTGGTATCTTCGCGGCGTATGCGTCGGAAGACGTACTCGACCTCGACGCCACGCGCATCGGTGCGGAAGCCGAAATCTACTTGAACCAACTGACGATCATGGCCAAAGCCGGCTATCAGTTCTCCAACGCGGCCGCGTTGGAAGGCGGCTTCGGCGACATCGAGCTACGTTGGTACGTGAGCGACGACTTCGCCCTGTCCGGCGGTGCCGCGATCGACGAAAACACGACGATCGGCCGCATCGGCGCCGAATGGCGCCCGGGCTTTGCAGCGCTTCCCGGTCTCGCTTTCCGTGTCGACGGCGCCTTCGGCGACAACGACTACGAAAGCTACCTCGGCGGCATCACTTACTACTTCGGCGCCGACGCCAGCCTGAAGGATCGTCACCGCAAACAAGATCCGGACAGCGCGCTCTTCGGGCTGTTCAACGCGGTACAGGCGGAACAAGCAAAGCTCTGCAACCAATACGGCGCCCCGCCTGAGTGCCAATAGAACCATTGGGTGGATTGATGAACATGGGTGCAGGTTAAAAGCCTGCACCCATTTTTTTGACACAATCCCGGCACGTGTCTGAGGCCGATATAGCGCTACGCAACACAGAAGCTCTGGCTGTTCCCATGGGCTCCGTGCAGTCGCGGACGCCTTTGCATTTGCGGAACAGCAGCAGGCGGGCGCGCAAGCCGCAAGTAACCATCTCGAATTTCGCCCCTGAGGCGAAGAAGCGCCGGAAATGCAACATCCGGACGGAATTGGACGAGCGCGGGTAGGCGCAGCCCGGCGTAACACCTACGATCGCGGACGAATGGGGAGATCGCAATACGCTGTGCTGTGGGGCTCAGTTCATGGCATCGGCCGCGACAAAGTCGGGCGAGCTTTGAACCGTCTTCATTTTGCACGCGGAAGGGGGAAGCATGCCGACATTTGTGTCGCAAGATTGGACAATCCCTGCCGGAAGCGTGCTGAACTACGAATACGACACGCCTGATCTGCTCCCTGCGCGCATCGAATTCGGCATCGTCAATACGGGAGATACGCCGCCGTCGCTCTACAACCACGGTGAGCTGAGATTTTACGATACCGAGGTGCGTATGGGCACCAACTACTTCTACTCGTTTCTGTTTTACCACGCGTCGACAACATGGAACGGAGCAATCATTGAAAACACCGGTCTGATTAGCGCGGTCGCTCCAAACACGCTGAATGTACTCGCGATCTACGCCCCGTCATGGGGCCCAAGTCTCTACAACAGCGGTACCGTCGAAGCAGTCGGCGCAATAATCGCCACCGCATACACGAATGCCTCCGCGACCTTCGCGGGCAACGCCAAATTCGTCACCAACACCGCCACCGGCCTGATCACGGCCACTGCCGCCCTCGGCGCAACTGGCGTGAGGCTGTTCAACGGCGGAACGTTAGACAACGCGGGCACCATCAGAGCTACGTCCACCGACGCAACGCAAGCGCAGGGCACCCTCGCAGTCTGGCTCGAGCATGGTACAACCACGGTCCACAACACGGGTCTGATCGAAGCGATCGATGCAAATCCGAATACCGCTCTAATCGCGCAGAGCGTGGGCATCTCCTACGCCGGACACAATATGGGTCCGATCGTCAACGACGGCGTCATTCGCGGCGACTACGCCCTCTACGAGATGTCATTCAGCGGCGTCGACTTGAGCCTTACGGCCGCGGTAAATATCACCAACAACGGCCTCCTAGACGGCAACATTTTTCTTGCCCTCGGCAACGATGTCTTCCTGAACAACGGCGAGATCATCGGTTGGGTGGACCTGGGAGAGCACGCCGACACCTATGACGGCCGCCTGGGCACCATCACCGGCGACCTGCATGGCGGCAACGGCAACGACACGCTAAGGACGGGCGCCGGCGACAACACACTCTACGGCGATGCCGGAAACGATATCCTCGCCGGCGGCGTCGGCGCTGACCGTCTCGATGGCGGCGTGGGTAGCGACACGGCTTCCTACGAAGACGCGCCGTCCGCCGTGACCATCAATCTTCAAGCGGGGACCAACGCCGGTGACGACGCGACGGGTGATACGTTCGTCTCAATCGAAAACGTAACCGGTTCGGCCTTCGGCGATGTGCTGACCGGTGATGCCAATGGCAACACGCTGACCGGGCTTGCCGCCAACGACACGCTCGCCGGCGGCGGCGGGGATGACACGCTGAACGGCGGCGCGGGCGTCGATTCACTTGACGGCGGCGCGGATTACGACCGCATCAGCTTTTATGCTTTGAATGCGACACAAGGCGCTTCGGCCGATCTGACGACGCAAACGATCGACAACGACGGCTTCGGCAACGCAGAGACGATGACGGGGATCGAGTCGTTTGGGCTCGCTACGTCCTTCGCCGACGACTTTAACGGCAACAATCAAGTCAACGAGTTTTTCGTCGGCACCGGCGATCAGGCCTACGGTCAGGGCGGCGACGATACATTCTGGATCGCCGGCGTTCCGTTGCTTGCGAACGGCGGCGACGGAGTCGACACGATCAATTTTGCAGCCGACACCGGTAAGCTCGTCTCCGACAGCAATGGCGATGGGCTCGCCGAAATCGTCGCCCAAACGCACGGCGTCGTTGTCGACATAGCGTCGGGCACGATCAGCGACGATGGCTTTGGCGGCTCGAGCGGAGCGGGCGCGTTCCTCGAGTTTGAGCGTGTCTTCGGCACCATGTTCGCCGACACGATTTCTGGCGATTCCAACGCCAACGAGATTCACGGTGGCGACCATAACGATACGCTGTCGGGCAACGGCGGCGATGACACTATCCTTGGCGAAGCGGGCAACGACACGCTCATCGGAGACGCCGGGGCCGATACACTGCAAGGAGGAGCCGATGTCGACACGATTCGCGGAGGTGCCGGCGCAGACACAATTCAAGGCGGCGACGGCGCCTTCGACACCGCGACCTACGACACCTCGGCGAGCGGCGTTGCCATCGATCTGCAGAATCAAACGGCTACAGGCGGCGATGCCGAAGGCGACGTGCTAAGCACGATCGAAAACGTGACCGGCGGCGCATTCGCCGACACGCTCTACGGCGACGGCGCCAGAAACGTTTTGACGGGCGGCGCAGGTAATGACTTTCTCGATGGACGCGGCGAGGGAGACACCCTCCATGGTGGTGACGGAGACGATCTCCTGATCGGAAGCGCCGGCGACGTCGCCAATCAACTTAACGGCGGAGATGGCTTTGACACCGTTTCATATGCAAACAGTACCGCGCCTATTTTTGTACAGTCACCGATCGCCGTGCGCGTCGGCAACGGCGTCTCTTCGGTCATTGAGTCGCTGAGTTCCATCGAGAAGATCATCGGGTCTTCATTCGACGATACAATGCACGGCGACGGTAGCGCCACCTCGTTCTCCGGCGGTGGCGGCAGCGACATAATCAACGCTGGAGGGGGCAGTGACGTTCTCGACGGCGACGCTGGAGACGACTACCTCTTCGCCGGCGACGGCACCGACACGCTGCAAGGCGGCGACGGCAACGATTGGCTCGACGGAGGTGCCGGGGCCGATTCGCTTGGCGGTGGCGCTGGAACGGATGACCTCGCTCGGTATGACGACTCCTCAGCCGGCGTAAGTGTCGACCTGTTGCCTCTAACTGCCAGCGGCGGCGATGCGACCGGTGACACGATTTCCGGCATCGAAAGCGTCTCGGGGTCGGCGTTCAACGATCAACTGTCCGGCGACGCCAACGCGAACCGCTTGACCGGAAACGGCGGGAACGACTTCCTGCAAGGCCGTGGCGGTGCCGACAATCTCCAGGGCGGCGACGGGGACGATTGGCTCGACGGCGGTGCGGGTGGCGACGCGATCGATGGCGGTGCGGGCGGGCTTGACGTGGCGGCCTATGGCGCGTCGTCGGCGGCGGTCAATCTTGATCTGCAAAGCAACACGTTCTCGGGCGGCGATGCGGCGGGGGACGTGTTAACGAATGTCGAGGGGCTTTCGGGTTCTTCGTTCGGCGATCAATTGTTCGGCAACGCCGGCGCGAACCGCCTGTTCGGCCAAGGTGGCGCCGACTTCATTCAAGGGCGCGGCGGCAACGACGTCATCGACGGCGGCGACGGCGACGACTGGCTGGACGGCGGTGCAGGCGCGGACCAGATCTTCGGCGGCGCGGGCACGAACGATATCGTCGCCTATGGCGCCTCCACCGCCGCGATCAACGCGGACCTTGCGGCGTTCACGTTTACCGGGGGCGACGCAGCCGGCGACACCTACTCCGGCGTCGAAGGCGTCTCGGGCTCGAGCTTTGGCGATCAAATCTTCGGCGACGCCAACGGCAACCGTCTGTTCGGCCAGGGCGGCAACGACTTCATCCAAGGCCGGGGTGGCAACGACATCATCGACGGCGGTCTTGGCGACGACTGGCTCGACGGTGGCGCGGGTGCAGACCAGATCTTCGGCGGTGGCGGCACAAACGACATCGTGGCCTACGGTGCATCCACCGCAGCGGTGAATGCCGATCTTCAGGCCTTCACGTTCACCGGCGGCGATGCCGCGGGCGACACCTATTCCGGAATCGAAGGCGTGTCCGGCTCAGGTTTCGCTGACCAACTGTTCGGCGACGGCAATGCCAACCGGTTGTTCGGTCAAGGCGGCAACGACTTCATTCAAGGCCGCGGCGGCAACGATATCATCGACGGCGGCCTTGGCGACGACTGGCTGGACGGCGGCGCAGGCGGCGATCAGATCTTCGGCGGCGCGGGCGCGAACGATGTTGTCGCCTACGGCGGCTCGACGGCGGCGGTGAACGCCGACCTTCAGGCCTTTACGTTCTCGGGCGGTGATGCCACCGGCGACACCTATTCCGGCATCGAAGGCGTGTCCGGCTCTGGCTTCAGCGACAACCTCTCGGGTGATGCGAACGCCAATCGTCTGTTCGGTCAAGCAGGTAGCGACACGCTCGCCGGCCGCGGGGGCAACGACCAACTCACCGGCGGCAGCGACAACGACATCTTCGTCTTTGCCGACAACGGCGGGGTCGACACGATCTTCGACTTCGACGACTTCGGGGACGATACGATCCAGCTGTCGATCAGCGGCATCACGAACTTCGCCGGCGTCCAAGCCGTGATGACCCAGGTCGGCGCCGACGTCGTGATCGACTTCGCCAACACCGACATCATCCTCGTCAACACCACGCTCGCCTCCATGGGCGTAGACGACTTCTCGTTTGTCTGATCAACCCACCTAAGGTTTCGAAGAGGGAGCGCCGACGTGCCATTACTCTCAAGTGACCTTTCGATCTTGGTTGGGCAGACCGTTACGTTCACGCTGCCCGGTGCCACGGGGACTTGGGGCTACCAAGTTCAAGGCTCCGCCTCGTTCACCAACGCGGGCACCGTCGATGTAACTGGCGATACCGAGACGGACGGACTTTCCGGTGCGTCTGTCATCGGCTTCTACCAACCGTTCGGCAATGGGCAGAACACCCTGTTCTGGAATCAGTCCGGCGCAACGTTCCGCGTTACCGCGACTGGGACCGACGGCGATGCGTTCGGCATACGCGGCGGCGGCGGCTTCCAAGCCGATGTCACGAACGACGGCCTCTTCGAGGTCACGAGCGGGCGCAGCGCGTGGGGCGTCGATTCAACCGACACGACGTTCGCCTTCCGCAATACCGGAATCATGCGCGTCACCGCCGAGGACGCGGCCCTCGGCGTGGGCTTCACCGGCACGCTCGACAACAGCGGACAGATCATCGTTCGCGGCGGCAGCGATGCAGTTGGCGTCAGCATTGGGAATTCCGCCGGCACACTCACCAATTCCGGTTTGATCAACGCCGTTTCGATTGCGGGTGGCCCGAGCAAGGGCGTCGTGATGGCTAACGCCACCGGGTCGACGTTGACGGTGACGAACACCGCGACAGGTACGATCGAGGGCAATTACGCGCTGAGAGAGGTGCAGGCCTTCGTTACGCCCCAGCTCTCGCGCCAAGTCATCAACAACGCCGGCCACTTGCACGGTGTCGTCGCTCTGGGTCTCGGCAATGACGACTTGAACAACACCGGCACCGTCAACGGCCATGTCGCGCTGGGTCAAGGTGGCGACAACTACTTCGGCGGCGGTACGCTGACCGGCAGTCTTTTCGGCGGATTCGGTGCCGACACGATCACCGGGGGCAACGCCGGCGACAGCTTCTTCGGCGAGGAAGGCAACGACGTAATAAATGGCGGTGGCGGCGCCGACGTGATCGACGGCGGCCACGGCAACGACGCGATTGACGGCGGCGGGGGTGCGGATGCGCTCTACGGCGGCTACGGCGACGACGCTCTTAGCGGCGGCGAAGGCGCCGACGAACTCGACGGCTGGGACGGCGCCGACACGCTTGAAGGCGGCGCGGGTGCCGACACGATCGTGATTTCGAATGCCGCTTTCTCGACCGGCGCACGCTTCGACACTGCGATCGGCTTCGACTTCGCCGAAGACAAGATTCGCGTGACGACGGCGCCGACCTCTATCGGTGCGGCTGTCGGCACAGGCACGCTGTCGCTCGCAACGTTCGCCACCGATTTGGCCACCGCGATGTCGCCCACCGCGCTTGCCGCAGGCGGCGCGACTTTGTTCACGCCGGACACGGGCGGGTTCGCAGGAACGACGTTTCTCGTCATCGACGGCAACAACATCGCCGGATATCAGGACGGCGCCGACATTGTGGTGCGCCTTCAGGCGGCGGCAAATCTGGATCAGTTCGGCGTCGCGACTTTTGCCGCGGGCGGTTCGTCGTATGCCCCGCTTTCACTCGCGTTCACGTCGTCGCCGCTCTATGGGCAAGGCCGCGAGATCTCGGGCGACTTCACGATCCATGCGGCGGAGCAGCTGAACCTCCACCTGCAGGGCGAGACCATTGGCCTGGCTGTGCTAAATCTCGAACTGACCAGCCCGCCGATGACGGTAACGAATTGCGGCTTCGTCAATATCGTTAGCGTCAGCGGCGGCGCTCCGCAGATCACTGGCATCATCAACACCGAAGACAACATCAACTTCGATCTTACCTTCGTGAACGCGGCGGGCGCTCAGTTCTACGTGCAAGCGGTTCCCGCCACGCTCGACATGGACGCGCGCGGTGCGCTTGTCAGACACTTCCAGAATGACGGACAGTTCGAGGTGGTCACCACCCGCACCGGGACGGGCGCCGTCATACAGCAAGCCGCCAATGCAAGTTTTCTCAATACCGGCACGTTCCATGTGTCGGCCGGGGCAAGCGCCGTCGGCGTCTTCCTCGGGGACTACATTTTCGAGTCCACGACGTTCGAAAACCGAGGCGACCTCATCGTCGAGGCCGGCGCGGCCGGGTTCGCCGAAGCGGTTAACATCACCGGTGCGACGGCGCTGTTCACGAATTCAGGCTCCATTCGCGTCAGCGTATCGTCGTCCAGCATTGAAAGCGTCGCCATTGCTTACGCGAACTTCACCGGCGCAACGTCGATCATCCAGACGTTCGAGAACTCGGGTCTGATCGAGGGTGCCTATGCCATTCGCGAGATGCAGAGATTTTCGGATCAGGTGACGCGCGAAGTCGTGCTGAACACCGGCATCATCAATGGCAAGGTCAGCCTGGGGGCCGGCAACGACGAGATCCGCAACTCGAACCAAATGACGGGCGACATCGATCTTGGTGCCGGCAACGACACGTATGACGGCACTGGCGGGGTGTTTGTCGGCCAGCTTCTTGCCGGCGATGGCGCAGACACGATCAAGGGCGGCGCCAGCGGCGAGAGCTTCAACGGCGGCGCCGGCAACGACTTCATCCAGGGACGTGGCGGTGCCGACAACATCCAAGGCGGCGACGGCGACGACTGGCTCGACGGTGGCACTGGTGCCGATACGATCGACGGCGGCGCCGGGGCGCTCGATGTTGCGGCTTACGGCGCATCGCTGGCGGGTGTGAACCTCGACCTGCAGAACAGCACGTTTTCCGGCGGGGATGCGGCAGGCGACTTGCTTTCGAACGTCGAGGGGCTTTCCGGCTCGTCGTTCGGCGATCAGCTGTTCGGCAATGCGAGCGCGAACCGGCTGTTTGGGCAAGGCGGGAACGACTTCATTCAGGGTCGCGGCGGTAACGACATCATCGATGGCGGCCTTGGCGATGACTGGCTCGACGGCGGCGCGGGTGCGGACCAGATCTTCGGAGGGGCGGGTACGAACGACGTCGTGGCCTACGGCGCATCGACTGCAGCCGTGAATGCCGACCTTGCGGCCTTCACGTTCACCGGCGGCGACGCTGCGGGCGACACCTATTCCGGCATCGAAGGCGTGTCTGGCTCCGGTTTCGGTGACCAACTGTTCGGCGACGGCAATGCTAACCGGCTGTTCGGCCAGAGCGGCAACGATTTCATCCAGGGTCGCGGCGGCAACGACATCATCGACGGCGGCCTTGGCGACGACT
>CAYXQB010000008.1:0-27111 GCA_964466435.1 uncultured Flavobacteriaceae bacterium
TTCACCTACGGCGACGCGCCCATAGAATTGTCGAAGGTCAACTGGCTCGACGAGGTCGGCCGCAAGCCCGGCCATCCGCGTCCTGCCAAAATGTACGTGAACAACATAATCGCTATGGGAAAAGCGATCGAAAGCGGCATCGGCCTCGGCGCCCTTCCCGACTACTTCACGCACGGCAACGAAAAACTCGTGCGCGTACTTCCAGAAACGCTCGGCCCGAATTACGAGGTTTACCTTTGCTATCCGGAAACCTTACGCGGCTCGAAACGGGTGACGGTCTTCCGCGATTTCCTTGTTTCACAGGCGCGTGACTGGACCTTTTGACCTCCTTGAGAATGCGCGTCCGCGCACCTATCTGATTTAGTGCCGGAGCGGTTCTCCCCCAGAAAAGGGCTTCGGCATCAGGACGCTCCCTCGTCCTGGACAACCGCCGATGCGCTCCCCCAACAGCATCGGCGAAGGCGTGACGAGGCCGGGCTGCAGATAACCCCCTGCAGTCCGGCCTTTCTCTATGACAGGGCCTTGCAACCTTCCGCCTTCAGCACGCGCTTCGTCGACGCCGGAAACTTTGCGAGCGCAGCTGCAGGCCGGATCGGTCTTCGTACGAGATCGCCGCTGCAGTTGGGGCAACGCCCTTTCAACACATTCGTCGCACAAGTCTCGCAGAACGTGCACTCGAACGTGCAGATTCGCGCTTCCGCCGACGACGGCGGAAGATCGCGATCGCAACACTCGCAATTCGGTCTGAGTTCCAGCATCAGAAGTCCGTCCCTTCCACGAAAGCTTCGACCAAAGCCTCGAACGCGCGCCGGTCTTCCGCATCAAAACGAGCGAAGTTCGGGCTGTCGAGATCAAGCACGCCGAACACTTTGCCCCCCTTGATCAACGGCACGACCAACTCCGAGTTCGACGCGGAATCGCAGGCAATGTGCCCCGGAAACGCATGAACGTCCTCAACCAGAACCGTTTCGCGCCGCGCGACAGCGGTTCCGCAGACGCCCTTTCCCACCGCAATACGCACGCAAGCTGGCTTGCCCTGGAACGGTCCGAGCACGAGTTCGCTCCCCTTCAGGAAGTAAAAGCCAGCCCAGTTGAGATCGGGCACGATCTGCCAGATCAATGCTGCAATGTTGGCGGCGTTCGCGATGAGATCGCGCTCGCCGTGCAGGAGCCCGCGCGTCTGACGCACGAGCTCCTCGTAAATCTCAGTCTTCGTTCCAGAGATTTTCTCGACCGCGAACATGGCACCTCTATTTGATGCCGCCGCGCGCCTCCTTGCCCCAGAGTTCTTCAAGACGCGCATCACGGCCGCAATTGAACCGGTAGATATTATAGCGCACCGGATTGGTCTTGTAGAAATTCTGGTGGTAGTCCTCGGCGGCGTAGAACGGTCCGGCAGCGGAAATCTCCGTCACAATCGGCCGCTTGAACCGCCCGGACTTCTCGAGCGCTGCCTTCGCCGCTGTCGCCGCGACCTTCTGCGCCTCGTTGACGTAGAAAACGCCGGTCCGGTACTGCGGTCCGAAATCGCAGAACTGCCCTTCGCGCGTCAGCGGATCGACATTGCGCCAAAACACGTAGAGCAGCTTGTCGTAGGAAACCATCTGGGGGTCGAACACGATCTTCACCGCTTCCGCGTGACCTGTTCCGCCCGACGACACTTGCTCGTAGGTCGGATTCGCTTTCGACCCGCCGATATAGCCCGACGTCGTGGACAAGACACCAGGCACCTTGTCGAAGTCCGCCTCGACGCACCAAAAGCAGCCGCCGGCAAAGATCGCGACCTCGGTCCCGGCCTGAGCTCTAGGCGCATCTGCCGCCCGCACGCCCAAAACGGTATCGGCGAGCCGCAACCCAAAGACGGCGAGTCCAGCAACGGTCGCAAGCACAAAGACACGCGCGAATCCGAACGTTCGCATCATGCCACCGCAGCCTTGAACGTCATCGCGACGCCGTTCATGCAATAACGCTTTCCGGTCGGCGCGGGCCCGTCGTCGAACACATGACCCAAATGCCCGCCACAGCGCCGGCAATGCACCTCGATCCGCGTCATGAACAACGTATTGTCCTCCGATGTCCCCACGGCGTTCGCCAACGGCTGCCAGAAGCTCGGCCATCCCGTTCCGCTATCGTACTTGGTCGCCGACGAGAACAAAGGCAAATCGCAACCCGCACAGTGGAACGTTCCTTTGCGCTTCTCGTGGTCAAGCGGGCTAGTTCCCGCGCGCTCCGTCCCATGCTCGCGTAGCACATAGTACTGCGCCGGCGTAAGCTGCCGCTTCCACTCGGCATCCGTCTTGCTGATCTCGAATTTCGACATCGGCGACGCCGCCTCAGAGTCCCGAAACCCGAACGTTGCGGCCACGGCCGCTACGGCCCCACCGAGTACGGCACTGCCCAAAAGCGTTCTGCGACTGACCATGAAAATCCTCCGTGTCCGCGGAAGGAGATACGTGCAGCGGCCCAAACGGACCAATCACGGCGGCGCGAGGGAGCGTTGATGTGCTCCCTCGCACAGTTTGGCCGAATTAGGCCGCTTCCGCCTGAGCCCGAGTCGCGATTGCGTGCTCCGCGAGCTTTCCGGTCAGTTCCGACAAGTGATCGAACTTGTAGGTAAACGTCGCTGCACCCTGCGTCGCCGACCTGAGTTCGATGATGAAGTTCTGAAGCTCTGACTCGGGGATGTGCGCCTGCACCGTATCCCACCCGGGCCACCCGACACGACCGTCATAGCCCAAAAGCTGTCCGCGCTTGCCTGTGATGATCTGGTTGATGCGCGACGTGTGCTCGGCGGGCGTATGCGTCTCGACCGCCATGATGGGCTCAAGCAGCACCGGCGAACAATTCGCCATACCCTCCGACATGCCCGCCTTCGCCGCCATCTGGAACGCCGCGTCGCTGGAGTCGACCGTATGGTAGCTCCCGTCCGTCAGCGCCACCGACACGTCGACGACCGGAAAGCCCAACGGCCCCTTGTGCAGGAAGTCGCGGATGCCCTTTTCGACCGAGGGGATGAATTGACGCGGAACGACGCCGCCGGTGACCTGATCCAAGAACTCGAACCCACCGCCGCGCGGCAGCGGTTTTATCTGCAGCACCACATCGCCGAATTGGCCATGGCCGCCGGACTGCTTTTTGTGCCGTCCGCGCTGCTCTGTCGATTTTCGGATCGTTTCGCGATAGCCGACATGCGGCGCATGCGAGGCAAGCTTGAGCCCGAACTTGCGTTCCGTCTTGGCGAGCGCCGTACGCAGATGCACCTCGCCCTGGCCCAGCAGAATCGCCTCGTGCGTTTCCGCGACGTGCTCGAAGACGATCCCGGGATCTTCCTCGCGCAGCTTCGCAATGGCGCCTGAGAGCTTCACGTCGTCGTTGCGGTTCGCGGCTTTGATCGCGAACTTGTAGACGAGCGGTAACACCTCGCCGCGTTTGAGCGCTTTCACGGCTTTGGGCGCGGCAAGCGTGTCGCCGGTTTGCGCTTTCTCAAGTCGGCCTATAGCGACCAGATCGCCCGCGCCTGCGGCCGGCACCTTTGTCGTTTTATCGCCCTGCATCGAGAAAAGCCCGGAACACCGCTCTTCCGCACCGTTACTGCTCGCAAGCGTCGCACCGTCCTTGAGTACGCCCTTGAACACGCGCGCCAGCGAGAGCTTGCCGCCGGCACCGTGATAGGTCTTCACGATCTGGAGAACCGGATCGTCGCCGCCGTTCGCCTCAAGCCCTTGCCGCTTCGCCGCCGTGGAAACATCCGGCACTTCGTGCCGAAGCGCCTTCAACAGACGCCGCACCCCATTGTCGCCCTCGGCGGAACCGAGCAGCACCGGCACGATCAACCCGTCCGCCAGCTCGCGCGAAAGATCGGCGAAAATCTCATCCCGCGGCGGTTCGACGTCCGAGAGCAACTCCTCCATCAGATGGTCGTCGTAATCCGCGAGCTTTTCCAACATCTGATAGCGCGCTTCGTGCTCGCGATCCTTCATGTCGGATGGAATGGCGACAACTTCCGATGCCGCATGCTCGCGATAGACGAACGCACGCTCGAGCGCCAAATCCACAAAGCCGGTGACGATCCCGTCCTTCCAGATCGGCACTTGCCTGAGCACCAGCGGCCGTGCGGATGCAGGCTGTAGTGCAGTCAATAGTTCGCGCACTTGGCCTTGTGCCTTGTCGATCTTGTTGACGAAGAGGTAGTGCGGGATCTGAAGATCAGAAAGCCGCTTCAAGAGCGGCTGCAGGAGGGCGGCTTTGGTCGGATCGGGCTCGGCCACCACAATGGCCGCATCGACACCGGCAAGCGCGTTCAGGGTCTCCTGCTGAAACTCGATAGATCCGGGACAGTCGAGAAACGTGAAATGGTCGCCCAGATAGGTTGTCGTGGCGGGCATCACCTCGACGCTCATCAGCCGGTCGCGCGCTTCGGGCGACGCGTCGCTGACGGTGTTTTTCTGTGCTTGGCTTCCTTTGCGGGTAATTGCTCCCGTGATCCACAAAATGCTTTCAAGCAGCGTGGTTTTGCCGCCGCCCTGAGGTCCGACCAGGGCCACGCAACGTGGCCCATGTCCTCCCTTACCGTTCTTGTCTGCCATGAGTTGCTCCCTAAGCCCGGGGGCGCAACCGACGGAAAGGCACGCCCAACTCTTCACCGGGCTGCTCTATCGTCACTACCAATCGGCGCTAAGCGCAAGAGGAAAAGCGCTTAACGAAGCAAAGACGCTGTGGTCCAAACGATTGTGCACCTGCACCAAGCTCGGATCATCGCTGCGTCTTGTCGATCCGCGGGTGAATGGCGGGGATCTCCATAACCGCTGCCGAGCCGTACCATCCATAAATCTCGTACGCAAACACGCCTGCCGCCACGGCCGGATCGGTCTTGAGCAGCGCCACGGCGTCATCACGCTTTGCAATGTTGAAGACGAAAATCCCCCTATAGCTCTGCGCATTCGCCGCAAGCGGCCCCGCAACGATCAGCTTCCCCTCCGCCGTCAGCCGCTGGATGTTCGCCATGTGGCCCTGGAAAAGCCTCTCCTGCTCACCCTTTGGCAGGTCGTCTTTCGGCCCCGTCTTCAGGATGACGAGCGTGTACATGCGCATTCCGCGCTCATCCGCCCCAAGCCGATCCGCGAGCGCCGCATCGTAGTCGGCCGCTACCGCGATCGGCGCAGTGGCCAACGCCGCCGCCAAAAAGACCCACCGCATTAGCTCTTCTCCTTCAGTTCCGGAATGTTTTCGCGCAGCGTCGCCTTCGGTGCCATAAACATCATGGCTTGCATCAGCCCGTGCTTGATCCGCGTGCCCAGAGGCACGTTGCCCGTCTCGACCACCGCCTTGATGTTGCCGAGAATGCCGACCCAGCTCGTTTTGACCGAATCTGCCGTCTTCTTCTGATCGACGAACTGCGAGTGCACGACGGTCACCCGCGTCGACCCGGCCGCCTCTTCCAGCGTCCACTCAACGAGCGTTGGCGTCTCGCCAAGCCCCACAAAGCTGAACGTGTGCACGAACCGGCGCGGCGGCACGCACTCCTTCACTTCGCCCAGGATGAACACGCGTTTCCCGTCTTCGCTGCGATAGAGCAACCGCGACCCGGGCTTGAAGTCGGTTTCAAGCACCGTGTTGAACATTGGCTTCTGCACGTGTTTGAGCTTTGTAATCTCCGCCCAAACCTCCGCGATCGGCGCTCTAATCTCGATCGTGTGAACTTGCCGTTCTTCCATGTCGCTTCCTCAAGCCTTTCTGTTCTTCTTAGACCGCGTGTCCTGCTTCGCCTCGACCGACCGCTTCAGGCCGACGAGCGCGGAGGCCCAATCACCCTGATACTTTCCCACCCAGCGCTCATAGATCTGCTGAATGGGCACGGGGTTCAGATGATTGATCCGCGCCCGCCCTTCCGCGAGGACGGTCACAAGTCCCGCGGCACGCAGAAGATTCAAATGCTGCATCACCAAGAACCTGTTCTCGCCCAACGCATCGGCGAGTTCCCCGGTCGTACGGGGCCGCGCACGCAGCACGTCCAAAATGCGCCGCCTGTGCGGATTGGCGAGAGCCCGCCAAACATCGTCGAGATCATCATGTGACATTTTCAATACGTAATATATCCATTACATATTGCATCGTCAAGCACCAAAGAAAATCGGCGGCCGCCAGGGGGCGACCGCCGATGCAATCAGTCCGACAAAGCGTGAGGGCCTTACTTGCCCATAGCAGGCGCAGGCACGACCTCGACCGGCATACCCAGCGCCTCAAGCTGCGCCTTCACGACGGACGCATCGCCCACCACGACCCAGAGCAGCTTATCGGCATTGAGCTTCGCCCGGCCCGCCGCGTCGATGTCGGAGGTCTTCATCGCCGCGTACTTGGCCGGCAACTGCTCGTAGTAGTCGTCCGGACGGTTGAAGTTCAGGATCGTCGTCACCCCGCCGAACACCGCGTTCGTGGTCTCGAAGCTGCCGGGCAAGCGACGAACGTTGCCGTTCACCGTACGCACCAACTCCTCCTCGGTCGTGCCCTTCGACCCCAAATAGCCGGTGAGATCGGCGATCAACTCTTTCATCGAGTCGCCGGTTCTGTCGCTCTGCACCGGCGCCGTGATGATGAACGGCACGCTTTCCGCGTTCAGGTTGACGCCGCTTCGCACGCCGTAGGACCAGCCCTTCGTCTCGCGCAAGTTCATGTTGATACGCGACAGGAAGTTCCCGCCGTACACTTCGTTCGCGGCAAGCAGCGTGACGAGATCGTCCGACCCCTTCGCGTCGAGCACCTGGCCCGCCAAGATCACCGATTGCGGCGACTTCGGCCGGTCGACCAGGATGATGCGCTTCTTCGCCTTCGGGATAGCCGCGCCGAATGACTTCGTGCCGGCGCCCGACGACGACACGGTCCAGTTGCCGAATGCCTTGTCGAGCAAGGCCGTGACTTCGGCGAGCGTGGTGTCGCCGACGACAACGATCCGCGCCTTTTCGGGCCGGAGCCACGCCGCGTGGAACGCCTTCAGATCGTCGCGCGAAACCTTTGCCACGATGGCCGGATCGCCAAGCCCGCTCGGCGGCACGCCGTACGGATGTGCCGCACCATAGAGCGCCGGCAACAGCGTGCGCGAACCGATCGCGTTCGGATTGTTGAGCTCCGACGAGATACGCGACAGCTGCTGCGCCCTGAGGCGCTCGACCTCACCGTTCTCGAAGGCCGGGTTGCGCACGACATCCGCAAGCAGGTCGATCGATAGATCGAGGTTCGCCGACAGCGCCGACAACGTCACCGCAGTCCGGTCAAGCGAGGCCCCGGTCTGGATGCCGGAGCCCAAGCGCTCGTTCTCCTCCGCGATTTGTATGCTGCTGCGGCTGGTCGTGCCTTCCGGCATCAGACTCAGCATCAGCGATTGCGTTCCCAGCGCGGCCTTTGGGTCCGCAGCATAACCTGCATCGAAACTGACCGAGATCGTGACCGTCGGAACGGCACTTCTCTTGGCAAAGACCACCGGGATGCCGTTGGCGAGCTTTGAACGCTCCAGGGCCGGGAAATCGAGCGGTGCGAGGGCCCCGACGTCCGGGAGCTTCGACCGGTCCACAGCCGTCGTCAGCCCCATGGGCGTCTGATCGGCGTTGGGATCGACATAGTGAGCGGGCGCATGCGTCGGTGCCTTTGCATCCACCCACCCGCCGAGCGTGCCACCGTCGAGCGTCCGCTCGCCGGGAACAACGGTCAACGAATAGACCGGCCGCGACAGCCACTTCTTCGCCGCCTTCTGCACCGACGATGGCGTTAGCGAACCAAGTGCGGCCAGCCGCCCTTTGTAGAAATTCGAATTGTTCGAGAACAACTCGCCCTGCGCCAGCACGACAGCCTTGCCGCCGAAACCGCCAACGGCCTCGATGCCACGGATGTACCCTCCAAGTTTCGAGACGACCGATCGGCTGACCTCGTCCGCCGTCGGTCCGTCGCGCAGGAACTCCGCCATCACTTCGTCGAGCCGCTTCGCAACCGCCGCCGTGTCGACACCAGGCTTCACGTCAGCCGTCATTTCGAACACGCTCGCGTGTTGAAATTCCTGCAGCGAGGCGGTGACCGCGACCGCGATCTTCTCTTTGCGCACCAGCGCATTGTCCAACCGCGAGCTCGCGAGCCCACCCAGCACCGACGCCGCAACGTCGAGCGCCGGCGCATCTTTGTCGTTCAACCCCGGGACAACCCAGCTACGGTAGATCCGCGTATTCGCCACGCGGTCCGTGACCGTGTCGTACTTCGCCGCCTTGAGCGTCGTAACCGGCGCATTCACCGCAGTCGTTGCGGGTCCCCGTTTGATGTCGCCGAAATACTTCTCGACCAGCACCTTTGCCGTCGCGGTGTCGATGTCGCCGGCGAGCACCAGCACTGCATTGTTCGGCCCGTAATTGTCGCGGAACCAGTTCTTCACGTCATCGAGACTCGCCGCGTCGAGGTCCGCCATCGAACCGATCGTCGAGTGATGATACGGGTGCCCCTCTGGGAACAGATTCTCGAACTGCAGATACTCGACCAAACCGTAGGGCTGATTGTCGCCCTGGCGCTTCTCGTTCTGCACGACGCCACGCTGGTTATCGAGCTTCTCTTTCGTCACCGCGCCGAGCAGATGACCCATGCGGTCGCTCTCGAGGAACAGCGCCCGCTCCAAGGCGCCCGTCGGCACCGTCTGGAAATAATTCGTGCGGTCAAGCCAGGTCGTTCCGTTGAAGTCCGTGGCACCGACCTGCTGCAGCGGTTCGAAGTAATCGCCCGGCGAATTCTCCGACCCGTTGAACATCAAATGCTCGAACAAGTGCGCGAACCCGGTCTTGCCCTTCGGCTCGTGCTTCGAGCCGACGCCGTACCAAATCGACACCGCCACGACCGGCGCCTTGCGATCCGTATGCACGACCACACGCAAGCCGTTCGCCAACGTGAACTTCTCATGCGGAATGTCGATACGCTTGGTGAGTTCGGACGCTGGCGCAGGACCGGCCAACGCGACGGCCGGAGCCGCAATCAACAAAGCAACCGAAAGAACTGCAGTTCTAAGCATGGGGTCTCCCAACCTCTGAATCGGCGCCGACCATACAAGCGCCGGCGCCCCGCAAACCACACATTTTCGGGAGAACCCCGTTCGCCTGAGGGGCGAATCCCCGCGCCGAAGGCCGCAGTTTTCTGCGCTCAACTTTCCTGCGCGAGGCGTGAAATGAATCTCGCCTACAAGGCGAGGGCCCATGTACACTCCTGAGATTGTAAATCACGCGCCTGAAGGTGAACCACATGCCGAACGCCGGCATTACGGGCTGGGGAAAATGCCTCCCGCCCGCCATCCTCTCAAACAACGACATCGCGACCTTCCTGGATACCAACGACGAGTGGATCACGACGCGTACCGGCATCAAGGAACGCCGCATCTCCCACTGCTCGCTGACCGACATGGCCGAGGTGGCCGCAAAACGTGCGCTCGCCTGCGCAGGGATCGAAGGCAAGGATCTCGACCTCATCATCATGGGCACAACGACCCATGACGAGCAGTGCCCGAACCAAGCCTCTGGCGTGCAACGCCGCATCCCCGGCGCCGAAGGCTGCGGCGCGATGGACGTGAACACCGCTTGCACCAGCTTCCTCTATGGCCTCTCGACCGCGTCGGCGATGATCAAAACAGGCTCGATCAAAACCGCGCTCGTCATCGGCGGCGAACTGATCTCGCCGTTCATGGACTGGAACGACCGCAACGTCGCGGTCCTGTTCGGCGACGGCTGCGCCGCCGTGGTCCTTCAGGCGACGGACAAGGACGAGGGTCTGCAGATGGAACGCCTCGGCTGCTACGGCGAGTCGCGGGCGATCCTGCAAATCCACGGCATGGGCGGCAACTACGTCCACAGCGACCGTCTCATCGGCGTGACCGAATGGCAATTCGAAGGCCAGGAAATCTTCAAAAAGGCCGTCGGCGGCATGAGCATGGCGAGCGAAGACGTACTGCGCCGCGCCGGCAAGACCGCGGCTGACGTCGATATCTGTGTGCCCCATCAAGCAAACTTGCGCATCATTGAATTCGTCGCGAGAAAAGCCGGCATCCCGATGGACAAGGTCTACGTCAGTGTCGAGCGCTACGGCAATATGTCGGCAGCCACCGTCCCCGTCGCACTCTGCGAAGCGATCGAAGACGGCCGCGTCAATCCCGGAAACCTTCTCCTGATGCCGGCCTTCGGCGGCGGCCTTACGTTCTGCGCCCACCTCGTCAAGTGGGGCAACCGCTCGACACCACTCGGCAAATCGGACGCCGAACTCCCGCCGCAAACGCGAAGCGCGCTTGAGATCGTTCAGCACTACCGCAGAGCCAAAGGCCACAGGCTCGCCTAAGTATGGCGGACGTTGTCGCCGGCGCTCGAACCAGCAGAGGTGACTAGTGGTGCTCCCACTCCTGCGTTACGCCTTGTGGGCGCTTGGCCTTGCAGCCGTAGCAATCGGCCTCTCGATTTTCTTGCTCGGCGCCGAGCCAACAGCGCGCGCGTTTGTGAACGTCCTAAGTGTCGTGATGCCGGTGGCGGAAGACGTGCGCGGCCTTGCCGAAGCCGACGCAGATAGCGAACTCAGATTCTACGCCGTGTTCTGGATTGCCTACGGCATCGTTCTCATCGGCACCGCACGAAACCTACCGGCAACACTTTGGCGCGTCCCATGGCTGGCTGGCCTTTTCTTCGCCGGCGGGGTCGGCCGTGTGCTCTCGTATCTCGCCATAGGCGCTCCGCATCCGCTGTTCGTGACGCTAATGGTGGTCGAACTTGTGTCTCCCGCGGCCGTCATAGGCCTCTGGGTCCTCGCACGCCCCAAAGCGGTTTAGACTGTCAACTCTGTGTACGCGAATGCGAGCGTGACCGACGGCGCCGCCGCCTCTTTCGTGAAGGCTCCTTCACCGTCGCCCCGTGGCTGGCCGCAACCGTGTTAGCCGCACGGCATCGGTCGCAAGTCCCGCAACGCAGCGGCAGATCCTCGCCGAAGTAGCGGCGGATGAAAACGCTGCGGCACTCATCCGTCGTCGCATAGGCGGCCACGGTCTTGAGCTTGCGCTCGCCTTCGAAGCGGAACGTCTTAACCTTCGCGACGAGTTCGCGCGCACCGCTGCGGAACGCGGCGAGCGGCACCGCAAGTTTGATCGCACCGTCTTTGCCTTGCACGATCAACCCGGCGTCTTGCAGATCGACGATGAGCGACTCCGCGATGCGCTGCGGCACGCCTGCCGAGACCGCGAGCGTCGCGGCGGTTGGCTTGCGCTTTTCCCCAGCCCACGCAACAAGCGCGGCTTCGAGGTTCATGAGATGGCGCACGCTGGGCCGGCTCGAAGCTTGCAGAAACTCGTGAATCTCGAGGTCAGCCGGGTCGAACAGCAGCACGCAATCGGCCGGATGCCCGTCGCGCCCCGCGCGCCCCGCCTCCTGCACGTAGGCTTCGAGCGAACCTGGCACCTGATAGTGCAAGATCGAGCGGATGTTCGGCTTGTCGATCCCCATGCCGAACGCGCTTGTCGCGACCATGATCATCCGCCCCTTGGGCTCCATGAACCGCGTCTGCGCCGTCGCGCGCTCCGAGGGCGACATCTTGCCGTGATAGCGCACGACGGGAATCCCGACCCGCTTCAGCACCGCCGCCAGCTGATCGACCATCGTCGTCGTCGCGCAATAAATGATGCCGGGCCGCTGCAAACCGCGGATGAGATCGCCGACCACCGCATTCTTCTGCGGCCCCGGCACGACCTTCGCCGCAAGCCGCAAGTTCTTGCGATGCGGCGGTGCCGTCAATACCAACGGCGTACGCAGAGTGAGCCGCGCCACGATATCGTCTCGCACATGCGGCGTCGCGGTTGCGGTCAGCGCCAGCACGGGCGGATTGCCAAGCCGCGCCCGCGCCTCGCCCAAACGCAAGTAAGAGGGTCGGAAGTCGTGTCCCCATTCCGACACGCAATGCGCCTCGTCTACGCACAGAAGCGCGGGCCGCGCCTTCTCGATCAACGGTGCCGTCGCTTTCGACTCGATGGTCTCCGGCGTCGTCAGCACGACAAGCCGACCGCCTTTGGCGAGCCGCGCCACGGCGGCGCGCCGCTCGGCCGCGCTCAAGCCGCTATGCAGCGCAATCACCGGAACGCCGCGTGCCTTCAACGCACGCTCCTGATCGGCCATCAGCGCGATCAGCGGCGACACCACCACCGTCGGCCGCTTCACGATCATCGCCGGCACTTGATAGATCAGCGACTTTCCGAAGCCGGTCGGCAGCGCCACAAGCGTATCGCGCCCCGCAAGTACAGCCGCCATCGCCGCCTCTTGCTCCCGCTGCAGCCGCTTGATGCCAAAGATCTTGAGCGCCACGCGCCGGCACTCGTCCAGCCGCGCATCGCCCGCACCCCGCACAAACGCCACGGCCCGCTTCAACCCTTGGCTAATCCGCTTTGCGACTCCGCTCATGACGCATCAACTGGCCCATGGCCCGCACGCGCGCAAGCACGCCTAGGTGGGTGCGGCTTAACGCACGCTTAGAAACGCGGCGCTTTGCCCCTTGCCCCCCTCGCTTGTTGCTGGCCCACGGACCAGCTAGGCTCAACCCGGCTCGCGCGAACCGCGCGGGCTTGAGGGGAACACCTGGAGGGAACGAATGAACAAAGTTGTTGGCCTGATTATCGTGCTCGCGCTCGCAGGCGGCGGTGCCTATTGGTACATGAACAAAGACAAGATGGCGGCAGCGCCCGCCGATCCGGCAGCGGCGACCGACCCGGCAGCCGCAACAGATCCCGCAGCCGATCCGGCAGCAGCCGCTGATCCGGCCGCGACCGATCCGGCAGCAGCACCGGCCGATCCGGCCGCGGCGCCCGCCGATCCGGCCGCACCCGCGGCACCGGACGCACCGGTAGTACCGCCGCCCCCGCCGGGCGATCCGACGCAACAGTAAGTCGAGCATTTCGATCGACAGCACGACGGCCGGCGCAAAACGCCGGCCGTATGCGTTTGGGCGTGCGGCCGGGCATCGGAAGCGGCGCCATCCTGTCTCCGTATTTCGGCGTCCTTGTCGCAAAACCGTCGAGCCGTTAGGTTGCGCTCGGCTCTCGCAAACGTCGCGCGAAGCAATGGAGGGAACGAATGAACAGAACGGTGATTGCGCTGATCGTGCTCGCGCTCGCCGCCGGCGGCGCCTACTGGTACATGACGCAGAACAAAGCTGCGGCGCCGACTGATCCGGCGGCAACCGATCCGGCGGCCGCAACGGAAGAACCCGCGGAATCAACAGCCGATCCGGCCGCACCGGCCGATCCTGCGGCAGCGCCGACCGACGGCACGCTGCCACCGGAACCGACCGAACCGCCACCCGGCGAGCCCGTGCCGCCACCCGCCGTCGCGCCGCCACCACCGCCCCCGGGGCCGCCGGGCGATCCGACCCAACAATAGTCACTGCTTCGAAGATCGTGCGGCCGGCCCAAAAGCCGGCCGCACACTTATGAGCGGCCTTGGCATTAACCGCCGCGCTTGGCATAGCATGCGGCAATGGCCGACAACGCGCTGCCCCGAAAACTCGCCACGATCGTCGCGCTCGATGTCGCGGGCTATTCCGCGCGCACTGAGGCCGACGAAGCAAAGACGACCGCCGAGGTCGCGGCGCTGAAGGGCGTGATTGAAGCCATCGCCACAAGCCACGGCGGGCGCGTCTTCAACACGGCCGGCGACGGCTTCATGCTTGAGTTCGCCTCAAGCCTCGCCGCGGTCGAGGCGGCTGCCGAACTTGCAGAAACATGCGAACCGAAGGTCCGCGTCGGCGTGCACCTCGGCGACGTGGTCGTGCAGCCGAACGGCGACCTCCTCGGCCACGGCGTCAACGTCGCCGCGCGCCTGATGGCCAAGAGCGATCCGGGCGGCGCACTGGTCTCCGCCGCGGTACGCCAGACGATCCGCAGACCCGCCGCCGACCGTCTCGTCTCGCGCGGCCAAATCCACCTCGACAAGATGGCCGAAACGATCGAGGTCTTCACGATCGGCGCTGCCGCCGCGCCCGCCTCGACCCTGTCGTTCGGCGCGCGACTGCCGAGCCTGCTTGCGCAGAACTGGAAGCTGATCTCAGCCGTCGGCTTTGCCGTTGTCGCCACCATCACAGCGGTCGTCGCGATCACCGCGCGCAGCGGCGGACCGACACCGACGGACAAGTCGATCGCTGTCCTGCCGTTCGAAAACCGTTCGCAAGTCCAAGACGATTCCGAGTATGGCGACTGGCTGTCGGAGCTGATCGGCAGTCTGCTGGGCAAGTCGAGCGATCTGACCGTCATCTCGCAAACCTCGGCCTCGGCCTTCAAGGGCAAGAACGTGACACTGCCCGACATCGCCGAGAAACTGGGCGTGGCTCTCGTGCTCGAAGGCAGCGTGCGCGGTGTGGGCCAGGACGTCTCCATCAGAGCCGGATTGATCGACGCCGCGACCGGTACCCAACTTTGGTCCGACACCTATGAGCGGAGGAACGACAACGCGCTCGCCGTTCAGAACGAGGTCGCCGACAAGATCGCCGGCTCCGTCGCCGACACGCTGAAGGTGAAGATCGCGCAAAGCGAACGCCAAGCGCTCACCCCGGTGACCAAGCCCGAAGCTTTCGAGGCTTACGTTGCAGCGGTGAAGCTCTACCGCACGTCGACGGAAGCGAACGTCCGCAGCGCGCAACAGCTGCTGAACAAGGCCGTTGGGTTGGACGCGAACTTCACAGCCGCGTGGGCGCTGCTCGCGCGCGTTCACTCGTTCCTCTATTTCAACCGCACCGACGCGACCGAGGGCCGCCGCGCCGCCGCCGAACTCGCGCTCGGCAAAGCGCTCGCGCAAAAGCCCGATCTCGCCGAAGTCATGCTGGCTGATGCCTACTTCGAGTATTGGGTGAAACGCGACTACGAGGGGGCGCGTGAGCGGTTCGCCAAACTGAGCGAGAAATGGCCCAGCAACGCCGACGTCCTGACGGCGCTTGCCAGCATCACCCGCCGCCAAGGCAAGTGGGACGAGAGCAAAACCTACTTCGAGCGTACGATCGCGATCGATCCGCTGCACGCCGGCCGCCGCCTGTTCTCGGCGAACCTCCTCCTGGCCACGCGCGACCTCGACGGCGCGCTCCGCCAACTCGACGCCGCGCTCGTCTATTGGCCGAGTGCGCCCGAGAGCCTTCCTTTCGTCGCGAAGAAGGCTTTGGTGCACCAGGCCGAGGGCCGCCTCGACGAAGCCGGGAAGTTGCTCGAAGGTCTGAGCCCCGCACCCGACGGCGAACTGGTCGAGCCCATCGTCGTCCAGGCGATGCTCAGCCGCCGCCCCGAAACCGCGATCGGCTTGCTCGAAGCGCTGTTGAAGCAAGACGAAGCCGAAGGCTCTATCGGCCGCACGTCGATCGAGCTGAATCTCTATCTGGGCCAACTGCGCCGCCTCGCCGGCGATGCGTCGGGCGCGAAATCCAACGACCGCGAAGCGCTGGACGAACTCAAAGTCGAACTCGCCAAACAACCCGACAGCGCCGACATCCATTCCTATCTCGCGCTCGCCTATGCCGGCCTTGGCGACCGCGCCAACGCGACGAAATACGCAAACCTTGCCGTCAAATCGGTGCCCGTCGAAAAGGACGCGCTCAGCGGCGCCTACTACCTCGACATCCAAGCCCGCGTATGGGCGAGGCTCGGCGACCGCAACGCCGCCATCCCCGCGATCGAAGCGCTGACGAAGCGCCCGGCTCCCATGCCGCTCACACCGGCACTGCTCCGCCTGGACCCCGACTTCGACAAACTCCGCCCCGACGCGCGTTTCGCCGCGCTGCTGAATGTGGGTCCCTGAAGCTTCGCATCGCGACTCAGAAGGTGTCGACCTTGCGCTCCAGATGCATCGGCCGAGGGAGCTGGGCCGTCGAGCGCAGCCGCTGATCTGCCCAAAGAGCAATCGCCGTCAGCAACGGTATTGACGCATCTGCCAAATGCCGATCCAGGAACGCATCGACCGTCGACATGAACGCATGCCGCCGGTCGTCGGAAGTCAACTCGCCGAACGCGCACGCCCCGAAGTGAAACACCTCGAGTCCGGACGCTTCCCACCGGTCCCTGGCATCGCGCCAACCGGCGCGAATTTCGGTCTCCGTCCGCGACGTGCGCGTCACGAAGAATATCTCGGGCGTACCGCCGCGTGTCAGCTCGCGCGTGAGCCCGAGATAGACGAGGTTATCGTTTGCGCCTTGATCGCCCGCCGTACCGATCTCTTCGCTGAGCTCGCGCAGCACGGTCATCGGCTTTAGCGTGCCGCCGTCGGTGTGCGTCGCATCGTACCAGGAGAAGCTACCCGATCCCGCCGGTGCAAGCTCGCCGCGGCGAAACGCGACTGCACGCGACCGGCGCTGCATGATCAGCGTCCCGTCAGCTGTGAAGACCAGAACATTGACGCCCAAGATATTGGCAAGCTTCGAGTCCTGAAGCGCTTCCAGCGCGCCGCCACCGTGAACCATGCTTCTCAGCGAACTGCGCCCGTCCGCGCGGTAGTCGAGAAGAAGATTCGTACGCAGATAGTCGGAATACATCACCGGCTGAAACGTCAGCGTCAGCCCGCCGTGTGTGCCGGTCGCCTGCACCAAGCGTGCGTTCTGTTCGTCCGCGAAGTGCGGGCTGCGCCGCGCTTGGACCAAGACCTTGGTGCCGATCGCATCGATCCGGGCCCTCACATCGCTGGACAAGCCGAACGGCTCGCCCAGCGTCGCAATGCGAAGGTCGACCGGCCCTGCCGTCTCGTTCGCATGCACCAGCACTTGCGGTAGGCTCCGGCGACGACCGTGATGCGGCAGTCGAACCGTATGCTCGATCTCGCGCGGATATAGCGCCGGCCAATCTGCCAGAACCCAATCGAGATGGGCGTCGTCGCGGCGAACGCGGCGGTAGAGTGCGTAGCCGCCCGCCAGCGCGGCCGATACGGGCAGAAAAGCCGGAACGGTCACGCCGGCCAAAGTCCAAGCCGGCACCAACAACCCGACGACATAGCCAAAAGCGTCCATGGCCGCCGCGTTCCTGATATCCTTGTAGTACGCCATGCCTCTCCCGCGCCGCGTAACGGTGACACGGCAACATCGCACGTGCCCGCCCGTCGCGCAAAGGCGATCCAACAACCACATGCAGCGCTACCGCCGTTTGGTACGATGCGGTAGAATCGCCCGCATTAAGAAATCGGACGCCCCATGCTCGCCGTTATCAAAACCATCTTCTACTTCGGCCCGCTCCTTTTCGGCCTCGGCTTCATCGCCCCGCTCGCGGCACAAATCCTGGAGCGACTCGAAGCGCCCCTGCCGTTCAGCCTCACCCCGCTGATCGCCGGCCTCATCCTCGGCGCCGCGTGGGGCACCTATGCGCAGATCAAGGGACGCTGGGCATGAGCATCGCCGCCACCGATCTCCGCGCCCTGCCCGAGGCCGAACTGATCCGCCGCGAACGCGAGATCGCGGCCCGTCACATCGACAAGTTCCCGTATCTCGCAGTCTTCTGGGCTTTCGCGAACTTCGCCACCTGGCTCGCGCTCTGGCCGCTGGTACTCACCGGCGCGCTGCCGCTCTGGGCGGCGTTTCCGATCGCAACGCTAAACATCATGCTGTCCTATTTGCCCTCACATGAGGCGCAGCACGACATCATCGCCAAGCCCGGCACGAGGCTGCGTTGGCTGAACGAACTCGTCGGCCACATGTCGACGATCCCGCTCGTGCTGCCCTACCGCGTGGCCAAGCTCACGCATATGGAGCATCACAAACACGCGAACCACCCGGAGCTCGACCCGGACTATTCGTCGACGGCAACCGGCCCGTGGGATTCGATCTGGGGCACGATCAAGCACAACCAACCGCGCTCAACGGGCGGCTTCAACGCCTACGGCAAGGCGCTGGAGCGCATCGGCCGTCCGGACGTGATCCTCGACGGCGTGCTCTATCAGCTCGCGTTCTACGGCATCCTGTTCACACTGGCGTGGACCGGCTACGCGATCGAAGCCGCCCTGCTTTGGTGGCTGCCGCGACACATCGCAACGATCTATATCCGCTTCTATTTGAGTTGGGCCCCGCACCACCCAGGGCAAGAAACCGGCCGCTACCGCGACACGCGCTCGTTCCGCTCAGCGCTCGGCAACATCGGCTCGATGGGCATGCAGTACCACGTCATCCACCACCTCCACCCCCGCATCCCCCTCTACCGCACGCCAAGAGCCTATTGGGAAATGCGCGACATCCTGGAAGCGCGCGGGTGCGATGTGGAGGGGCTCAAGTAAGCGCCGCGCCCACCATCGCGCGCTAAACGATTGAGGCCGGCGAAGTGAGGTGTGCCGCACGCATGGCGAGAGCGCCGACCAAAGCAAAGATGCCGGCCACACCCCAGCTCATGGCAGCCGGCACCGAATAATGTCCGACCGTGAGAGTGGAGCCCGTGAAGGCCACCCAACCTGCAAGGGCGGCGATCAACAGCAACAGAACCGCCGCGGTAAAGACCGAGCGAGATGAACGATTTGGCACGGGACGAGTATCCTTCCGCTTTCGCTACATCGGATCAGCGAGGTTTCACAAGCCCGGTTCGCGCCTCGCCGCAAGCAACAGCACGAGCCCGGCAACGAGCGCCCCGATCGCTGCGATTTGCGGGATGTTGACTTGCTTTTGCTTGTCCGCGTCGATCTGGATCGGACCTACGTCTACGACGCGTTCTTTCGTCGTATAAGTAAAGTACGGCACCGCGAGGCCGCCAATGCCGCCCACGATCAACAACACTGCGACTAACAGCATTCCGCGCATGACATTTTGCCCTTTTGCTAACCGGCACATTCCACAAGCCGGTGATGACAAAACGCAAAACTGATCCAATGGTTCCATGTGGGCTGTTATCAACACGGCAACAGAGAGCCGCAAAGGGCGACGGACGCCGGCACCTGGCGCAACGGCATCGCTGATCATTCAAAAAACGGAAACAGTTCCGCGCTGGCATCCGGTATACCCAGCAGCGATCGCTGAATGATCTGCGCGGCGATGGCGCTGAACGTGATCCCGTTGCCGCCGAAGCCCATCACGGCAAAGCAGCGGTTGAGCCGCGGGACCGGACCGATCGCAGGCAAGCCGTTGGGGCTAACGCCGAAGCTGCCCGTCCACGCGGCGTCGGGCGCCGTATCCACATGCGGCAGCAACTTGTGCAGCTTGCGTTGCAGCGCAAGCGTCTTTGCCGGAAGCAGCGCGTCGCGGTGATCCTCGTTCGAAAAATCCTCGTCCTCGCCGCCCGCCACCACGCGGCCGTCCACCGTCGTTCGAATGTACATGTAAGGGTCCGCCGCTTCCCAAATCAAACACTGCGTCGGCCAAAGCTTGCGCGGTTGCGGTTTGGTCGCGATCACCCATGTCGATGAAATCTTGTGTTTGGTGCGTTCCAACAGCTTCAACAACTCATAACCGGTCGCGAACACGACGTTGCGCGCGCGTATGTCAAAACCCTCCCTCGTTGAAAGCGTCACGGAATCGCGATGCGGTTCCACCGCGGCAATTTCGGCCGGCGCATAGAGCTTGGCACCGCGGCCGATCGCGCTCCGCCAAAGCCCATCGGTGAGCGCGACGGGATCGACCTCGGCAGCCCCGGCCGACCAGATCGCACCGGCCGCGTCCAGGGTGGTGAGCTTGCGAAGTTGCGCACGATCGACAAAGTGCGACCGCAGCCCCACGCGCGAGCGCGCCGCAGCCTCGGCCCGAAGTCCGCGCGCATTGAGAACGTTGCCGGGGAGCAGCACGGCGCACCGCTCGCGAAAGCCGCAGTCCAAGTCCAAATCCGAAACACGCGCCGCCAGATAGTCGATGGCCGTCGCCGACGTCCAGTACGCTCGAACTGCGCGCTCGCGTCCGATTTTGGCACTCAAATGTGTGAGCGGCTCGTCGATCTCGAACTGCAAAAGCGCTGTGCTGGCGGGCGTCGAACCCTTCGTGAAGCCGCGCCGGTCGAACACGGCGACGCTCAGACCCGTCTGGAGAATAGCGTCCGTCACCAGCGCGCCCGACACGCCGCCCCCGATGACGGCCACATCGGCTTTGACCGCCGCTTTCATCGGCGCCGCAGGCACACGACGTCGCCGTGCGAACAGCCACACGGGTAGCCCCGTCCGCAAGTCGCGATGCCGGGTGATACTCACAAACAGTGCCAGCGCATGATTTTGGTAACGTCCGACCCGCCCGCAGGTTCCTCCCGCGCAACCTTGCGCCCGGCAAAGCGTTCTAGCGTTGTCGCGCGGAAAAGCCGCCGGAAAGCATGGCTCACATCGCGCGGTTGCCGTTGAAGCCGGCGACACAGGACACCATGATCAAACTGCTGTTTGCATATGCCATCGCTTTGGCCGTCTTCGGCGCGTCGGATTTCGTTTGGTTGAACCTCGTCGGCGGGCCGGCTTTTCAAGCCGCGATGGGTGACACCGCCGAATTCCGTCTAATCCCAGCCATCGTCTTCTACCTGCTCTACCCCGTAGGCGTGGTCATGTTTGCGGTGGCGCCGGCCCTGCGCGAAGCGTCGTTGCAGACCGCCATCGTGAACGGCGCCGCGTTCGGATTCTTCGCCTACGCCACTTACGATTTAACCAACCACGCGACGCTGCGCGACTACACGGCTGAACTTGCGTTGCTCGACCTAACCTACGGCACGATCGTCTCGGCGATCGCGGGTTCATGCGCCTACCTCTTGAGCGGCAAGATCGCAAAGGCCTAATGCCGGAACTTTTCCGCCGATGCCGGGTTAAGTGCTGAACGAAGCAACGAGAGGAGATAACAATGCGCGCGCTTTTTCTTTCATCCGTGGCCTTCTTTGGTGTCGCCAGCGCAGCGGTTGCCGATCAAATTCCGCGGCCTGAGTTTGACCGAGTCATGACCGAGCAATCGTTACGCGAACTCGACAACGATCAATTGCGCCTGCTGCGCCGCGCCATACGAGGTTGCGCCGGATCGGCGGGCAGCGTAGCGATCAGAGCCAAGCGCAGCCCGTGCGTCATCGCGTCCACCGACCGGGCCGTAGAAGATAGCGGCAGCGACGACCTCGAGAGCTTTCACTTCGCGCTACCGCAAAGTCAGCGCTACGACGAAAACCGCTCGTCGACGGTTTGGCGCGCGTGGCTAACCGCAAACTAAGGGCAACCAATCCTCGCCTACCCGCGTTCTCTATGCGCGAGGAAACTTCCTAAAAGGAACAGCACAATGACAGATACCAGAGACACGATCCGAGACGGCGTCCGCGACACCGTCAGCGACGCAAGCAAGGCCGTTACCAACACGAATCAGAGTTCCACGTCGATGGCCACAATCGTAGGCGTTGTCGCGGTCGCGCTGGTGGCCCTATACGCATTCGGTGTTTTCGGCACCGCCCCCGTAACACCGGACGGCATCATCGCACCAACCATGACGACGCCTTAGACGGCAAACCTCGCCGCCACTAACAGACCGGTGACACTGCGGTTACCAGAAAAGTATTCTCACGAATTCGGCGGCCGCCCCTCCTCCACGCGGCTCGTACGTCCCGGGCTGCCGCGCCGGGGAACCCGCAAGGCAGGTTGGCGTTACCGCTACATGCCCCTTCACCCAGCCGATAATGAGACTACGCACTCGATGGCCTACGATATCCTGTTCTTTATCGCGTTGCTGGCCACCGCTTTGGCCCTGGGCGCAGCACTGGCGCACGCACTTGAGTTGCCGAACAAGATCGGCCTGCCCAGGGATGAATATTTCATCGTTCAGAAGGCGTATCTCGGATGGAACCAGCTCGTCTATCTTTTGGCGGTCGAACTCGCAGCCATGGTTGCGGTGGCTTACATGTCACGACACGAGCCGCACGTGTTATGGCCGGTCGCTGCAGCAATCTCTTGTTTGCTGCTCGCCCAAGCGTTGTTTTGGATCTTCACCTACCCGGCCAACACTGCGACGCAAAGTTGGACGGTCAAGCCTGACAACTGGGATATACTGCGCAGACAGTGGGAATACTCGCACGCGGCTGGCGCAGCCCTCCAGATTCTCGCGATGAGCTCTCTCATCGTTGCGGCGTTGGCGCGAGCGCGGCTCTAGTGTCCGGTAGGTCGCGCGTCATCTTATGGATCGTCGGCATCATGGTAGGTCTCGGCGCCGTTGCCGTGCTGACACTTGCGATGCCCGTCCAGATGTGGCGAACAGGCCGCGCGCCCAGTGCCCCTCTTGCCCTCGCACCCGGTGGCCCCGTGGTCGAGCCGGCGGAACGGATCTGGATCGACACCGACGCGGCCTGCGGCGCGGGTCCGCGCGCCGATCCCGACGATTGTTTTGCCATCGCTCTGCTTTTCCAGTCCCGCGGCGAACACATCGCTGGAATCTCGACCGTCTTTGGCAATGCCGCACTCTCCGTCACAGACAAAACGACCCGCGCTCTACTCGAACAGCTCAGCTCCAGCCAAGAACACGCGATCGAGATCCATACGGGCGCGGCGCTTCCGATTGACGATCCCGCCGCGTCTGTCGCAACGCCTGCGCGCGAAGCTTTGCGCGCGGCAATGCTCGAGGGTCCGCTGACGATCATAAGCCTGGGTCCGCTGACCAACATCGCTGCCGCTCTCGACCAGCACCCCGAACTGCAGGCGAATGTCACAAGACTGATCGCCGTGATGGGCCATCGTCCCGGTCACATATTCCATCCCACCGAAGGTGCCGGCGGCGCGACCTTGTTCGGTCACGGCCAGGTATTCCGGGACTTCAATTTCACGCAAGACAAGGAAGCGGCCGCGCGCATCGTTTCGTTGCACCTTCCGCTCGTCCTCATTCCCTACGATGCTGCGCGCAATCTCACTATGACGCGCGCCGACTTGGCGGATTTGTCCCGCGCGGGCGGCGCCTCAGGATGGATTGCGCAACGCGCGGCTGGCTGGCTTGCCTTCTGGAAGAACGACATCGGGCAATCCGGCTTTTATCCGTTCGATCTTGCAGCGGCCGCCTATGTATTGCACCCCGCCTCGTTCGACTGCGCGGTCGTGCAGGCGCGTGTAACGAATGACGGTTCGCTTTGGACCTCATGGATCTTCAACACCCAAGCGCTCCTCGTCGGCCCCGGCATCGACACCCGGAACGAAAGCGATGCGCATGCGCCGGCGACATACTGCCCGCACGCCCGACCCGGCCTCAAGCACATCCTGACCGCCAAGATGGCCGCCGAGGCTGAAGCGTGGCGCGAGAAGGACGTGCCGCTATGAGTGTGATCGCTGCCGTACTGCTCTGGCTGTTCGTCATCAATCTGGGCATTGCCTTCGGCGGCGGCCTCTACGAGTCGCGCGTCGTGTTGCCGCCCTGGGGCGGCATAGCGCGTAAAACGTGGCCCAACACCGGGCTGCAATTCTGGGCCTATGTGACAACCGTCCCGCTGACACTACTCACGTTCGCGAGCCTCTTTGCGTCATGGCAAAGCACCGGCCCCGAAAGTGCTTGGTGACTAGCAGCAGGGGTCATCATCCTGGCGGAACGGATCACGACGTTATGTACTTCATTCCGTCCATGGTCTCGATGCAAAGCGTAGATTCAGGGGACATGTAACAGACTCGGAGAAAGTGGTGGCATCCTCGACCAACCCTACGGCCCTTTGACCGCCTGGTCATCGTCACCGCCCCTCTCCCATCAACATTCCCGGCAACCGCTTCTCCACCCACCCCGTCGCCCGGTCATACGCTTGCGCCAACTGCAGACACGCAACCTCACCACCCACCGGCCCCACAAGCTGCAGCCCCATCGGCAAGCCCGCCGCATTGAACCCTGCGGGCACCGCGGCCACCGGACACGCGCTCATCGTGATCGCGATCGCGACCTGCATCCACTCGTGATAGGTCGCCATCGTCCGGCCCGCGATCTCCTTCGGCCAATCCAACGCGGCGTCGAACGGAAATACCTGCGCCGTCGGCGCGACGAGATAGTCGTACCGCTCGAACAGCTTGCGCACCGCCTCATACCAGTGCGTGCGGATCATGCTGGCGGCGCTGAGGTCAAAGGCGGTGAGCTTCAGGCCGGCTTCGATTTCGTAGATCGCTTGCGCGTTCAGCAACGCGCGACGCTTCGGATCTTCGTAGAGCGCGAGCAGCGGCGAACCGCCATGCCACGCCCGCAACGTCAAGAACGCGCGCCACATCTTGTCGAGCGGATAGTCGGGCACCGCCTCCTCGACGACACAGCCCAGCGTCTCCAACGTCTTCAGCGCCTCTCGGCACAGCGCCAGCACACCGGGCTCGAACGGAATCTGCCCACCGAAATCGCCGAGCCAGGCGATGCGTTTGCCCTTCACGTCCGCGTCGAGCGCAACGGGCGAAAGATCGAGCGTGCCGTCCAGCGACTGCGGCGCACGGGCGTCGAACCCCGCTTGCATACCGAGCAACAGCGCAAGGTCGCCCACATTGCGCGCCATCGGCCCGAGCACCGACATCCCCGGCATCCAAACATCGCGCGGGCTCGAAGGCACGCGGCCGATCGAGGGGCGTAGCGCGAAAATGTTGTTCCAGCCGGCGGGATTGCGCAGACTGCCGCCGTAATCGCCGCCGTCCGCGACCGGCAGCATCCTGAGCGCCACCGCAACCGCCGCCCCGCCGCTGCTGCCGCCCGCGCTGAACCGTTGGTCATAGGCGTTCAACGTCGTGCCGTGCACGGGATTGTAAGTGTGCGAGCCCAACCCGAACGCCGGCGCATTCGTACGCCCAATGATGATCGCACCGGCCTTGCGCATGCGCTCGACCATGATGCTGTCGGCCGGCGGCATGAAATCCTTCAGCAGCGGCGAGCCCATCGTCATCCGCATGCCGGCAACCGGCTCCAGATTCTTGATCGCCTGCGGAAACCCGTGCAGCACCCCGCGCCAGTGCCCGCGCGCGAGATCGTCGTCGCACGCCCGCGCCTCCGCCAACAGCTGATCGCCGTCCCGCAAATCGATGATCGCGTTGACGCGCGGATTCAACCGCGCGATTTGCGCCAGCGTTGCCTGCATCAGCTCGACGCTGGAGACGGACTTGGCGCGGATCGCCGCACCGAGCGCGGTCGCGTCCATCATCAGGAGATCGGTCATCGAGAGGCCTTTCGCAAGTAATAAGCTTGACTTTTTCTCGCAACGTTCTATCTTCACTCACTTCCCGGTCGAACCCTTGTGGACGCCTCGATCGCGGCTGCGACTTGAACCTGTACATCCGAACATCGCCCCAGCCGTCGACCGGCTGGTGAGGCCAACGGGAAAGCTGCGTCAAACCGGCTGCGTCGAAGCGCGCCGGCCTGACGCAGCACCGGAGCTAACGCTGACCAAACGCCTTTCTAACGGATATCTAACGCCAAACGCGGCACATTTCGGCCGTTCCAACGCTTCTAACGGATTCGATTGTGCATCGCGCCTCTTCCAGCACTTCCTTCGAAGTCGAGAATACGGGGACACGCGATTGTCTTGGTCCGCAAAGCGCCCCCGGTTAACAGACCCTTAACGCGCCGCCAGCTGCACGCAGCTGCAGCAAAGAAAAATTCACCGGGCACGTTGCGGTTGAGTGACTCCGTTTCGCGCTAACCTTGTCGCTCGTGCAAGGAGGGTAGCCATGCGCGACTATCGATTTTCATCTTGGTTCGCTGCGGTGGTCGCGGCGATCGTTCTGACCTTCGCGGCGCCTGCATCGGCCGACGACGGCGCGCGCGCCTACACGCAAAACATGATCGACAACGGCTTTGCCATCCTGCGCGACACGCGCATGGACAAGGCCACGCGGGTCAATCGCTTCACCGCCTACATCGTCGAACACATGGACGCGCGCAAGACGGCGCTCTTCACGCTCGGCAACTATCGCCGCGGCGCACCCGACGGCGTCGTGGAGCCGTTCGTCGCCGCCTTCACCGCCTACTCGACCGCGATCTACGGCTCGCACCTGGTCGACTATGCCGGGGCGACCGTTCGCGTGACCGGCGACGTCACGAACAAGCCGGGCGACATCACTGTCGCGACGGTGGCCGAAGGCGGGCCGCTGCGTGAACCGTTGCGCATCGCATTCCGCCTTGTTAGCGACGGCGGCGCGTACAAGATCGTCGACGTGCAGGTCGCGGGCATCTGGCTCTCGGTGGAACAGCGCGAACAGTTTGCGTCGGCTCTGTCGCAGAACCGCGGCGACATCGCAGCACTCACCGCTTCGCTCAAGGACCGCACGACGCGCCTGCGCAGCGGCGGCTGAGCTACCGCAAGTTCGCGCAGAACCGCTGGATGCGCTCGCACGCCTTCTCCAGAACCTCCTCCGAGGTCGCGTAGGAGATGCGGAAATGCGGCGAAAGCCCGAACGCTGCACCGTGCACGACGGCGACGCCTTCGGCCTCCAAAAGCTCGGCCGCGAAGTCCTCGTCGTTCGTGATCGTACGTCCGGAAGGCGCGACCTTCCCGATCGTGCCTTGGGCTGACGGATAGACGTAGAACGCGCCCTCCGGCGTTGGGCACTTGATGCCCGTGGCCTGATTCAGCATCGATACGACGAGGTCGCGCCGCTTCTGAAACGCCGCCGCACGGGGTTTGATGAAATCCTGCGGCCCGTTCAAAGCCTCGACCGCAGCCCACTGGCTGATCGACGTCGCCATCGTCGTGGACTGCGACTGCACCGCGGCCATCGCCTTGATGAGCCCCTCCGGCCCCGCGCAATAGCCGATGCGCCACCCGGTCATCGAATAGGCCTTCGAACAGCCGTTCATGGTCAGTGTACGCGGGTACAAACGCGGCTCCACCTGCGCGATCGTGGCGAACGTAAAACCGTCGTAGAGAATGTGCTCGTACATGTCGTCGGTCAGCACCCAGACATGCGGGTGGTCGAGAAGCACGCCCGCCAGCGCCTTCAGATGCGCCGCGGTGTAGGCCGCACCTGTCGGGTTCGACGGCGCGTTCAACATCACCCACTTCGTCTTGCGCGTGATCGCCTTGGCGAGTTGCTCGGGCGTCATGCGAAAACCGTCCGCCTCGCGCGTCGGAACGATCACGGGCGTCGCGCCGCACAGCTGCACGATCTCCGGATAGCTGACCCAGAACGGCGCCGGAATCACGACCTCGTCGCCCGCGTTCAGCGTCGCCACGAACGCGTTGAAGATGATCGCCTTGCCGCCCGGCGCGAC
>CAYXQB010000009.1:0-25562 GCA_964466435.1 uncultured Flavobacteriaceae bacterium
CCAGCCGGATCGCCGCCCGAGGCCTTGTTCAGTTCGTCGTATTGCGCCGGCGGAATGCCCAGCGCGTAGAACGACACCGGCATCTTCGACAACGCCTTCACGAGCTTCGAGTCGAACAGGGGCGCGATCGTCCGGTTGAAGATTGCCCGCTGCTCCTCAGGCGTGCGCGCCGTCAGCATCTCTTTCAGTTGTTTGCCGTGCAGGCGCGCAACAGTTTGCAGTACGCCGAGGAACCGCCCAAGCAGCCCGTAACGGTAAAGGTTGCGCGCAAACATGTTGATGCGCCGGCCGCGCAGCGGAATCCACTGCTCCCAATACTTGCGCGAGGTCTCGTCCAGCCGTTCGACCAGGAAGCTGTCATACGCGACGCGGTTTTCCTTCGAGTTCGCATAGCCGAAGAACTGGAAGAAGTCCTCATACGTCGGCAGGTGCGAAAGCGCCGCAAGCTTTAACCGCGTGAGCGCGATATGGTTCGGGTTCAAATCGACTGCGATCACCTTTGCCGGGTTCGCAGCCAGATAATTCACCACGTTGCAGCCGCCGGACGCGATCGTAATGATCCGGCTTGTCGGTTGAATCCGAAGTGCCGCCATATCGACGTCGGGATCCTCCCAAATTTGGTTATAGACAAACCCTTGGAACATGAGCGTGAACAGCCGCTCCAAGACGCCGCGTTTCGAGGTCAAACTGTGGTTGACCGCAGCTTCCTTCAGAAGTTTGTTACCCATGGATTTTGGCGCTTGGATTCCGGATTGAAAAAAGCGCCCTCTGGGCAGCCCGCGAAGCGGTACCCTGGTGCGCGAACCAGTTACTTAATGCGGGACCACTAGGCTTGCAAACGCGTCACCCGGCCAAGAAGGGCCCAAAACCACCGAAATCCCCTACGGCGAGCAAACCGGCGCTCTCGGCTCCCGTGTCGCAGGCGCTCCTGACAGCCTTGTTGGCCCAGGAAGAAGGCGCCTCGCTCGACAGCGCGCTCAGCCGCGCCCTCAAGACCACGCGCGATTTGCAGCCCGCAGACCGCCGCAAGGTTGTGCAGAACCTGTACGAGGTCAACCGCCGCCGTGCGCGCCTCAACTGGCACCTGACCGAGGCGCGCTCGCGCCTCTCGCCGCATCATCTCCTGTTGGCGTTCGCTGCGCTTGAGACAGGCGGCGAAGCCAAGGGCCTGCGCTTGAGCGACAACGACCTTGCTTTGGCCCAAACGCTCGCGCACCGAAAGCTGAACGACCCGCGCATGCCAGAAGCCGCCCGTCTCGAATGCCCCGCGGCCTTCGAAGCCGCCCTTCGCGAGGCGCTGGGAAGCGACTTCGAAAAAGAGATGCAAACCGCGCTCGAACCGGCACCCGTCGACCTGCGCGTCAACCTCCTGAAGACGACGGTCGAAAGCGAGCGCAAAAAGCTCCGTGCCGAAGACATCGCGACCCGCCTTACGCCGTTCAGCCCTTGGGGCTTGCGCGCAGACGCCGGCGCGAACCTGTCGGCGACGGAAGCCTTTCGCGACGGCCTGATCGAGTTTCAGGACGAAGGCTCGCAGACCGCTGCCCTCCTCTGCGACGCCAAGCCCGGCATGCAGGTGATGGACTTCTGTTCCGGCACCGGCGGCAAGACGTTGGCCCTGGCAGCGACGATGCAGAACAAAGGCCACCTCGTCGCCACCGACATCAGCGAAGTGCGCCTGGCCCGCGCCAAGCAGCGCATGAAACGCGCCGGCGCCGAAAACGCCGAACGCAAACTATTGCCCGCCGTCGATGACAAGTGGATGAAGAAGCAATACGCCCGCTTCGACCGCGTGTTCGTCGACGCCCCCTGCTCGGGCACGGGTTCGTGGCGAAGGAACCCCGACGCCCGTTGGTCGAAGCAAGCCGCCAACCTGACCCAGCAGACGGCCCTCCAAGATTCCATCGTCGCGCGCGCCGCAAACTTCGTGAAGCCCGGCGGCTATTTGATTTACGCGACCTGCTCGCTCCTCCGCCGCGAAAACGACGACCGTGTCGAACAGTTCCTGGCAACCCGAAAAGACTTCGAGCGAATCGACGCCCGCACGATCTGGCCGAAAGACCGCGCCTGGCCCTGCGGCGATGAGCAAGTTCTGCGGCTCTCCCCTGCCCGCCACGGCACCGACGGCTTCTTCGCAGCCGTTTTGCGGCGCGTCACAATTCCGGCATAGTTGGCCCCGACATTTGGGGACACCAGAGGCACCACATGCGCCCACCCTTTTATCTGCGTCAGCTGAAGCGCGACCTCGACACCTGGATCGCCAAAGGCCTGGTCGACGAAGAAAACAAGGAGGCGATCCTGGCCTCCGTCGGCGAAGGCAACCAAGCCCGCACGATGGACGTCATCCTCGCCGTATTCGGCGTGATCCTGATCGGCGCGGGTGCCATGTCGTTCGTGGCGGCGAATTGGGGCGCCATGGGCAAGCTTGAGCGTCTGGTCGTACTGTTCGGCAGCCTTTGGGCCGCCTACGCCATTGCCGGCTGGTTCCTAGCCAATACCCGCGGCGCCATCGGCCAAGCGTTCGTGCTCCTGGGCGTCATCCTGTTCGGCGTGAACATCCACTTCGTCGCGCAGACCTACAACATCCAAGCCCACTACCCCGACGGCCTCCTGCTCTGGGGCGTCGGCGCAATCGTCGCTGCCGTCGCCGTCCCCTCGCGCGCCGCGCTCGCTCTTGCGCTCGCCCTAGGCGGCTGGTGGACGTGGCAAGAGAGCCAGCCGTTCGAGTACGGGGTCAGCACGCCCGTGCACCTACCGTTCCTTGTCTATTGGACCGTCTGCGCCGCGACCGCGTGGTACCTGAATTGGCGCCCCGGTGTACATCTTTCGGCGCTCACCCTACTCGGCTGGTTGGTCATCAACTTCGGCGCGTTCCAACGGATGCTCGGCTGGGGCGATGCAGAAGTACTGACCATTTACATCTTCCTGCCGCTCGCGATCTGGTCGCTGATGCAGCTGCTGGAGCGCAACGACGCGAACGGACTGGCGCTCTCGACCGGACACTATGCATTCTTCGTATTCCTGATCGCCTACGGTGCGCTGCAACTCCCCGAAAACGAGTACCATAACCCCTCATCCACCTGGCTCGCGTTCGCCGCGATCATGACTGTCGTCTCCGTCGGCGCCGTCGCGCTCGGACTTACGCGCAAAGTATTCACCGTGGCCGACATCTTCGGCACGCTCTTCGCCTGCATCACAACGATGGCCTACATCTTCATGGTCAAGCAGTACGAGGACCGGCTCGATGTTCCCTACCTCGTCTTTGCGCTGATCGTCATCATCTGGAGCATCCAGCGTGGCGTACGCCTGCAGGACCGCTTTGTGATCAACTGGTCGACCGTCGCCTTCGGCCTGTGGTTCCTCTACTGCTACTTCGAACTGTTCGAGGGTCTGCTCGACCAATCGATATTCTTCACGGTTGGCGGCATCCTGCTGATCCTGCTCAGCCTAACCCTTGAGACCGTTCGCCGCCGCCTCGTCGCAGCCACGCCGGCCAAGGAGGCCACGCCATGATCTGGGCCCGCATCCTCCTCGTCGCGCTCGTCCAGACGATCGCGCTCGCCTACATGATCGTGGACCGCCAGGCGATGCTGAACGCGAGCCGCATCGTGACGCTGAAAGTCGTCCCGGTCGACCCGATGGACCCGCTGCGCGGCGAGTTCGTGATCCTGACCTACGCCATCTCCCGCCTGAAAACCGATGAGGTCGACGGCGATGACACGTTCAAAACCGGCGACACGATCTACGTCACGCTGCAAAACAAGGGCGAAGAGTGGGCCGCCGTCACCATCGGCCATAGCCCCGCCACCGCCCCAGGCGGCGTCGTGATCAAAGGCACGGTAGGCTACGTCAACGAGTTTACGGCAGATACGAAAACCATCACCGAACTCAACATCGGCTACGGCATCGAGAGCTTCTTCGTTCCCCAAGGCATGGGCCGCGAGATAGAGACCGAACGCCAACGCGGCGACCTAACCGCAGATATCGCCATCGACGCCAACGGCCGCGCCGCCATCAAAGCGATGCGCCGCAAAGGACAGATCTTCCACGTCGAAGGAATTCTCTAGGGCGCACCCTCAGCGCAAGTGCGCCCGCTCATTCAAGCTGACGACGCTGCGCTGTCCGGAGCGGGCGCAGACGAAGCGGTTGATGCTGGTGTAGTCGGCCTCGAAGAAGATGCGGGGCGTCATGCCCAGCACATGCGTCGTCCACATGTTGATCACGCCGCCGTGGCAAAAGACGGCAACCCGGTGACCCGGGTGCGCCGCAACGATCTCTTCCATTCCGGCCACGACGCGCGCCTGGAACGCGTTCATATCGACGCCGTGTCCGCCGGTGGCCAACGCCTGCCACAGAGCGAAGTTTTCCCTCTTCAATTCCTCGGTCGGGATGTAGGTGCTCGCGGCTTGGTCGAACTCGACGATCGCCGCGTGCTGGCGGATCACATGACCTGCCTGCGCGGCAAGCGGTTCGGCGGTCTGAACCGCACGGCGCATTGTGCTGGACCAGACCGCATCGACGGGCTCCCCGCCAAGCCAAAGCGCCACACGCGCGGCCTGGTCGTGCCCAAGAGGACTTAAATGAGGATCGGAGGTCTTCTCGCTGCGCTCAGGGCGACCGTGACGAACCAGGATAAGTTCCATATCAAGTCCTTGGAAATAGCGAATGGCCGCCCCTATAGCGCACTTTTAGGTGCATGGCTTGCGCCGCGACCGGGATTGGCCAATGCTTCAGACGAAACAACGACTTGGAAGGCGGCATCTCATGGGTGACAACAGCGGCGGTACAAGCCACCACTATGAAGCACGCAAGCACGCCTACGCCATGCCGCTCGTGGATTTCAACCCCGGCGATCCCGACCTTTTTCGTACCGACACGCACTGGCCTTACTTCGAACGTCTGCGCGCCGAAGAACCCGTGCATTGGTGCCGTGAGAGCGAGTTCGGGCCCTATTGGTCGGTGACGAAGTACCAGGACATCATGGCGGTGGATACGAACCACCAGGTGTTCTCGTCCGAAGCGGCGCTCGGCGGCATCACCATCCGCGACGCACGGCCCGATTTGCGCAGGCCCAGCTTCATCGCCATGGACCCACCGAAGCACGACGTGCAACGCAAAGCGGTGAGCCCGATCGTGTCGCCCCAGAACCTGGCGCAGATGGAGCCGATCATCCGCGAGCGGGCAACGAAAATTCTGGACGCGCTCCCCATCGGCGAAACGTTCGATTGGGTCGACCGCGTATCGATCGAACTGACGACACAGATGTTGGCGACGCTGTTCGACTTTCCGTTCGAAGAGCGGCGCAAACTCACGCACTGGTCCGACATCGCGACGACGCTGCCGATCAAAGGCGGCCTCGTCGAAACGGAGGAAGAGCGCCAGGCGGAGCTGATGCAGTGCCTCGCCTACTTCACGCGGCTGTGGAACGAGCGCGTGAACGAACCGCCGCGCGGCGATCTGATCTCGATGATGGCGCACAACGACGCGACGCGAAACATGACGCCGGACGAATATCTGGGCAACGTCATCCTGCTGATCGTCGGCGGCAACGACACGACGCGCAACTCCATCTCGGGCGGCGTCGTCGCGCTCAATCAGAATCCGGGCGAGTACGACAAGCTGCGCGCCAATCCTGATCTGATCCCGAACATGGTGCCGGAAATCATCCGCTGGCAGACGCCCCTCGCCCACATGCGCCGCACCGCGCTGTCCGACATTTCGCTCGGTAACAAGACGATCAAAAAGGGCGACAAGGTCGTGATGTGGTACGTCTCGGGCAACCGCGACGCCGACGCGATCGAAAACCCGGACGCCTTCCTCATCGATCGCGATCGGGCGCGCCAGCACCTGTCGTTCGGCTTCGGCATCCACCGCTGCGTCGGCAACCGCCTCGCCGAACTCCAGCTGAAGATCGTCTGGGAAGAAATCATGAAACGCTGGCGCTTCGTCGAAGTCGTCGGCGAACCCAAACGCGTCCGCTCAAGCTTCGTGAAGGGCTACGAAACGTTGCCGGTACGGCTGCACAAGTGAGGGTGGCACACTATGGGCCTCGATTCCGTCGAACTCGTCATGGCCTTCGAAGAAAAGTTCGCCATAACGATCCCGGACGAAGAAGCGGAGAAGATGACCACGCCGCGCAACGTGATCGACTACGTCTACAGCCAGGTCCAGCATTCGGACGCAAAAACCTGCCTGAGCCAGCGCGCATTCTACCGGCTCCGCCGCGCGCTGCAGCAAGAGCTTGGACTCGAACGGCGCGCCATCAGACCTGCGACGGCACTCGCGTCGATCGTTCCTCTTGGCGATCGACGAAGTACATGGGCGCGGCTAAAGCAGGCCGCCGCTCTCGAGAAATGGCCGGAACTCTCGCGTTCGGGTGAAGTCGTATTCGCCATCACCGTGGCCTCACTAGCCGTCGGCTTGGCAGCTTACGCAGCCAACCCGCCCTTCGCGTTGGGTGTTGCTGCATCTGCAGCCATCGGTTCGAGCGTCCTGATGGCAAGGGCAACGCAGCACCTGCGTCTCCACTTCAACGAACCGGCGACCGTCGGCCACCTCGTCGACCGATTGGTTGCGCAAAACGCCGCCGGACTCCGGTCCCAGGAACAAATCGGCTGGTCGCGCGAACAAGTTCGGGAAGTCGTGCGGGCAATTATCGTCGATCACCTGAACGTCGAACCCGACTTCAGCGACGACGCAAGTTTCGTCGACGACCTGGGCGTGGATTAACACCTGCTCTCCCCTTGTGGAAGAGCAACGTTTGCGCAGCAAACGGTGAGGGGTCAGCTGAGTCTGCAGAAGCACCGGCGGTGCAATTGAGACTCAGCGGACCCCTCACCATTCTTCGCTCAACGCGAAAAATGCACTCTCCCGCAAGGGGAGAGTGACCTTCACTCCGCGCTGGGCCAAGGTCCCATCGGGAACGGAGCTTCTTCGCGTTGCATGGCGACGTAGGTGAGGCACTGCCCCACGTACCGCGCGCAACTCGCAACGAAGCGTTGGAAGTCGGGTTGCGCCTCGCGGCTGATCGCGACGAAAATCCAGAGCACGACAGCGGCGACGATCGTCACCCAAAACGCGACCCAGCCCAAGAAGCCGAACAGGACCGACAGCAAAAGCCGCTGCCAAGGAAACTCCCGTGCGCCCTCAACCTGGCGGGGCGGTTCATTTCCGGCGTTGTAAGAAGCATCGCTTGGTTCAGCCATGGGGGCAGCCCTCCAACTCGTTCACATCGTACTCACGCGTTACATGGGAGCAGGTTAGACCTCGATCAAGGCCGTGCAACTGCTAACTGATCCAGCTGCGCCGCCGGTCGAACAGCGGGACGACCAGGAGGCCCATGAAAAAACCGCCCAAATGCGCCTCCCACGCAATGGAGGCACCGAAACCTTCCGGCGTATAGCCCGTTACGCCGAGCACGATATTGATCGCGACCCACACCGCCGACATCACGAGCACCGGCCGGCTGAACAACGGCAACAGCGCAGGCGGCCAAACAAGCTGCGAATGCGGATTGACGAAAATGAAGCGGAACGCAGCCCCCATCAGACCCGACACCACGCCTGACGCGCCCACGACCGGCACCGGCGACCCCCAATGGAAGTAAAGATGCGTGAGCGCCGCACCGATCGCCGCTAGCAAAGACAGCCCAAGAAAGCGCGCCGTGCCCACACGCCGCGCGACCGCTGTTCCGAAGATCAGAAATACGACGGCGTTCACGATCAAATGCGCGAAATCCCCGTGCAGAAAAACGTAACTAACGAACTGCAAGCACTGGTGCAGCGCATCGCCGAACGAACCCTGCCCGAACGCGACCGCTTGGCTTGGAATAAACGCATAGTTCGCGATCAAATATTCGTACTGCGTCTCGCTCAAGAATTGCGAGGCAACGTGTACGGCCACAAGCAGAATGAGAAAACTCGTCACCACCCGCGGCGAGCGCAAAATCGGTTCGTTTGCTTCATCCCATGGAGCGCGCGGTCCCAGCATCAGCGCCCACGCACCAGCGCCGCTTCGACCAAGGGCAGACGATCGTTGCCGAAATACATATCCTGACCGTCCACGAACATCGTTGGCGAACCAAACCCTCCGCGGGCGATCAGCTCGTCGGTGTTCGCCTTAAGCCGTGCCTTCAACGCCGGCTCATCGATGCGTTTCAGAAATTCGTCCGGGTCGTAGCCGAAGCGCGCGACAATCGGCTTCAAGACATCGACCTGACTGATGTCCTCAAGATCGCCCCAATAGGCCTGAAACACCGCCGTCGCGTAGGGCACCAACTTCCCGTCGTCGAGCGCGATCAACGCCCCGCGCATCGCTTTGACCGAATTCACCGGAAAGACCGGCGGCCGCCCGATCTCGATGCCGGAAAACCGCGCCCAGTCCTCAAGATCCTTCGCGTAGTACCGAGCCTTGCGCTGATCGGGCTTCGCGCGGCGTTCGTAGACGTCCTGGTTCACCTCATTGAACACGCCGCCCACAAGAATCGGCTTCCAAACGACGTCGGCCCGCGTGCGCTTGATGACGTCGTGAACCCGCGTGAACGCGAGGTACGTCCACGGCGAAGAACAATCGAAGAAAAACTCAAGGCGTCGGGTCATATGTTCCAATCATCTTCACCCCTCGACCGGCGCGCGTTCTTGGCGCCACCGTTTGCGCGGCGAACTGTTCAAAGCCCCAACACCTGCTTCGCAATCACGTTCTTCTGTATCTCTTCTGTCCCACCTTCGATCGTGTTCGCCCGCTGGCGGGCATAGAGCGGCATCGCGTTCTTCGCATAGCCTGGCCCGATTGGCGGCTGGTTCCAGCCGGCGTCGAACTGCTCAAGCACCCACGGCGACGAATAGTACCCGACCGCCTCCAGCATCAACTCGCTCAACGCCTGGCTGATAAACGTACCCTTCGACTTCAAAATTGCGCCGCCATTGCCAGCCGAACCCGTGCGCGCCTCGAACAGCACCCGCTGGTTCGTGACACGCAACGCCTCAAGCTCCACTTCGATCGCGGCCAGCTTGGAACGGAAATCGTTGTCGTCGATGATTCCATGCCCGTTCGACAACTCACTCGCGCCCACTTCCTTGAGCCGCTTCACCAGCTTCGTCGACTGCGCGATCTGCGCGATCAGCGCTCGCTCGTTGCCGAGCAAATACTTCGCATAAGTCCAACCCTTGTTCTCTTCGCCGATCCGGTTGTCGAGCGGCACCTCGACGTTGTCGAAGCGAATCTCGTTCAAGATGTGCGATCCATCGATCGTGATGATCGGACGGTGGCTGATCCCCTTCGTCTTCATGTCGATGAGAAGGACGGTGATGCCCTCCTGCGTCTTGCCCTCCGTCGACGTGCGCACCAGCGCGAACATCCAATCGGCCTTGTGCCCATAGGAGTTCCAAATCTTCATGCCGTTGACGACGTACTTGTCGCCGGTCTTCACCGCCATCGTGCGCAGCATCGCCAAGTCCGACCCCGCATTCGGCTCCGAATAGCCCTGACACCACAAATGCTCGCCGCTGACGGCCGGCGGCAGGAAGCGCGCCTTCTGTTCGGGCGTTCCGAACGCCTGAATCACAGGCCCGACCATTTTCACGGCGAACGGCGAGAGCGGCGGGCAACCAGCCATCGCCATCTCTTCTTCCCAGATGTATTGGCGCGAGTGGTCCCAACCGCAGCCGCCATGCTCCTTCGGCCACCCCGGCGCACCCCAACCGTGCGCAGCCAAGACCTTATGCCAGCGCTGTCCGTCCTCGACGGTCAGCCGCAACCCGGCGTCCGATTTGTCCTTCAAATCCTATGGAAGATTCTTCGCGATGAACGACCGCACCTCGTCGCGAAAGGCGCGGTCCGCAGAGGTTTCTCGCAAGTCCATGTTTGCTCCGGCAAATAGCGTTCGGAGCAACCTACCGGCAGAGCATTCCGCCTGTCACCTGAAGATCGCGAATCCTAGGCCGAGCGGCGCCAAATCTTACGGATTTTGGCATCCGCTTCGGGGCCGAAGTTGAACCAGGCCGACTTGCCGCCGCGGCTGGCGTCCACGATGAAGACCCCATCCAAGGTCCCAAGGTGCTGCACGAGTTCGTTGCGCACCGTTCCGACCGTGCAGTCCGTGTGCAAAAGCCAGGCCTGAGTGCTCAAGCGATATGCGTCGCCGAGCCGGTTCATCGCCGTCTCGAACATGGCCGATCCCGAGCGCAAATCCGCGATCACCACGAGATTCGCATACGCCGTACCCGCAGCCGTATCGGCCACTGCCGGCAAAGACCTGTCCGATTTGGCCTTCACAAACAGCTGAGCCAGAACCGGATCGTCAATCGCGGTAATCCAAGGCCCCTGCTCGCCGGTCTGTACGATCGAGTGCGGCGCAATGCGCCCCTCGGCGGCGAAAGCGCGAATTTGATGACCCGTGTAGGGGCCATAAACCTGGCCGCTCACATTGACGCGCCAGGTTCCGTCGAGGGCTTCGTTCGCGAAGGCTGCAAGCGACATTGGGGCTCGTTCCGGTTTGTGCCGCCGTCTGTGGCGGGTTAACACCCTGTTACGCAGGAACTGTGCCATTCCCGAACTGAGACAGGAGAAACCATGACCACCCACGAATTCTGCAAGGTCGAGCGCGAGGGCCGCTTAACGATCGTGACCATGAACCGTCCCGATGTGATGAACGCGATCCATCCTCCGGCCAATTTTGAACTGGCCAAGGTCTTCGACGAATTCGCTCAAGATGCCGACCAATGGGTCGCCATCATCACCGGCGCGGGCCCCAAGGCCTTCAGCGCGGGCAACGATCTGAAATACCAAGCGGCAGGCAATCCGATCACCGTTCCGCCGACCGGATTCGCAGGCCTCACCTCGCGCTTCGATCTGACAAAACCCGTGATAGCGGCGGTAAACGGCCTGGCGATGGGTGGCGGATTCGAAATCGCTCTCGCGTGCGACCTGATCGTGGCAGCAGAAAGCGCAATCTTCGCGCTCCCCGAACCACGCGTGGGCCTTGCGGCACTCGCGGGCGGCCTGCATCGCCTGCCGCGCGAGATCGGCACGAAAAAAGCGTTGGGCATGATCCTAACGGCGCGCCGCGTGACGGCAGCAGAAGGCAAAGAGCTCGGCTTCGTCAACGAAGTGGTGAAGGCCGGCGAAGAACTTGCAGCCGCGAAGAAGCTCGCCGCCACCATTCTAGAATGCTCGCCAATGTCTATCCGCGCGTCGAAGGAAACGGTCTACCGCGGCCTCGCCGAACCGTCTCTACAAGCTGCCATCGAGAGCCAGAGCAAGTACGAAGCGATCCGCGCGATGTTTCGCAGCGAAGACCTGATCGAGGGCCCGATGTCGTTCGCCCAGAAGCGGCCCCCGCAATGGAAAGGCCGCTAACACAAAAAACGCCCCTCACTGCAGGTTCGCGGTGAGGGGCGCTTTCGCTAGTTCTCAGTAACGGCCGTCGTCGTAGCGGTCGTCGTACTGGCGGTCGTCATAACGGTCGTCATAACGGTCGTCGTACCGGCGATCGTCGTAGTAGCGATCGCGATGATGACGCCTGTGATCGCGGCAGCCCGCGCCCGCAAGCGCGCTTCCCGCAACGCCACCGATGATCGCGCCGCCCACGGTCCCGGGACCGCGATTGCCGCGGCCGCCGGCTTTGTTGCCGATGATGCCGCCCAGAATGCCGCCAATAATAGCACCGGCTGCGCGGTCGCCGCCGCACCGGCGGTGACGCTGGCCATAGCGCGGATCGCCATGATAGCCGGGCGGGCCGTAGCCCTGGCCGTATTGCGGACCATAGCCCGGGCCACCGCCATACTGCGGACCATAGCCGGGGCCGTAGCCCGGCGGCGGAGGCGGCGGGCCATACTGGCCACCGTAAGGCTGCTGGCCATACTGCCCGTAGGGGCCTTCGTGATTGGCAAGCGCGGGCGCGGCCGTCGCTCCCACAAAAATCGCAGCCGCAGCCGCGACGGCAACCAACGTCTTCATCATTTTAGCAAAGCCTCCTCCGTCGCGCTTAGATCCGGGCACATCCGGCCCGTTGTTCCGCGCTGACGCTGGGCGGAAACTGTAACCCAGCGGCTGAACGCTAAATGAACGCAGCGTCCGTGAGGGCATTGGTCTCACAGATTCGCACGATTCCCGTCGATTCTGGCAGGTACTGAGACCGTCAGGCGGCTGAGCGATCGTTCGGAGTCAACTGCTCCGAGAGGCTTCCGCGCGACGGCGGAATCTCGGTGAACTCGATCGCAAAGCCTTGGTCATGGTGGCGCACTACGCGGCCACGCATTTTGCCGACCAACACTTGCTCGCCGAGCGGCGGCCATTCGGCGGCTGCCACCGAAACACCACCCAGCGACAAGTCGATTACGCGGCAAGCAACCTCTCGCCCATCGGAGCGAACGACCTTGCTGACCCCTTGAGTCGATTCGCGCTCGTGCCGGCGTCCCTCGATACCGACCGGCTTGAAGCCGATACCCAACCGCTCCTCGAGCTTCTCGCGCCGAAGCGCCGACAACGTTAGGCGAACCGCGAACCCATCGCCATCCGTACGCGAAACCAGGCCCTCAAGGCGCCCCAGATCCTGCACATAGGCAATGATGATCGACCCCGCCGCCGGCTTCGCGCTAGACGTAATCGCCATGCCGCCCACGGAGATATTTGTCACCGAACCGCTGTGTTCCGTGCCGTCGTGCAGCAGAAAGCGGACAGTCAAATTCATCTGCGTGCGGGTATGACGCCGGCGTTCGTGCCCGTGGTTATTCGCGTTCATTGTTTCGTCGAGTCTCTTGCGCGCGTGACGTCACCAGGATTCCATCGCATTTTAGGCACCTCTGGTTAATGTACCGTTGCACCGCGAAAAACTTGGAAAAAACATTGTCGAGCCGTAAAGAAGAGCCGCGGAACCACTGGGAAATCCAAGCATGAGCCAGGACGTCGACTTTATCATTGCGGGCGCTGGCAGCGCGGGCTGCGTGCTCGCCAACCGCCTCTCAGCAGACGGAGCGAACCAAGTCCTGCTGCTCGAGGCAGGTCCGAAGGACAACAACATCTTGGTTCGGATGCCCGCCGGCGTAGGCCAGCTGATCAAACAGCGCGGCAAGTACAATTGGGGCTTCGAGACCGAAGGCACTGCCGCCCTGCACAATCGCAAGGACTTCTGGCCTCGCGGCAAGGGCCTAGGCGGATCGTCGTCGATCAACGGCATGGTGTACATCCGCGGTCACGCGCGCGACTACGACCACTGGCGTCAACTCGGACTTGAGGGTTGGTCGTTCGCCGATGTTCTGCCCTACTTCAAGCGCTCTGAGACCAATCAAAGTGGCGGCGACGCATTCCGTGGCGACAGCGGTCCGCTTTATGTCGGCAACCCACCGCTGAAGTCGCCGATGTTCAACGTCCTCGTGGAGGCCGGCAAACAGGCAGGGTTCAAATCCACCCCGGATTTCAACGGTGAGCAGCAAGAAGGCTTTGGATACTTCCAGCAAACGATCAAGAACGGCCGGCGCTGGAACACGTCGGCCGCCTATCTCGAACCGGCGCAGAGCCGCACCAATCTGACCGTCGAGACCGAAGCGCTGATCACGCGCGTTCTGTTTGAGAAAAGCCGCGCCGTCGGCATCGAATACCGCCAGGGCTCGGAACTAAAACAAGTTCGCGCCCGAAAAGAAGTTATCCTCGCTTGCGGCTCGATCGGCACGCCGCAGCTCCTGATGCTCTCTGGTATTGGCGATGCCGAGTATCTGCGCCGCTTCGGCATTCCGGTCGTGTGCGATAGTCCCGGCGTCGGTCAAAATCTGCAAGATCACCTTGACGTCAATATTCAGTACGCTTGCACCCAACCGGTCACCGCCTACGCACAAGTTCAAAGCCCGCTACGCATGGTCGGTATCGGTCTACAATACATACTGTTCGGTACAGGTGATGGAACGAGCCAGGGCCTAGAGTCCGGCGCCTTCGTAAAGAGCAGGCCCGACCTCGATATCCCGGATCTGCAACTCCATCTGATCAACGCGCCGTTCTCGAACCACGGCCGCAAACAGCTGGCGATGCATGCGTTCGGACTGCACATGTGCGCGCTGAGACCGGAGAGCCGCGGCCACGTCGCACTTCGCTCGACAAACCCCGAAGATCCGCCGTTGATCCAACCGAACTCGTTGGCCCACGACAACGACCTGCGCACCCTGCGAGAGGGCGTGAAAATCGCCCGCAAGCTCGTGGCGCAAAAAGCCTTCGACGATTACCGCGGCGAGGAGCTGAACCCCGGCAAGGACGCAGTCACCGACGCCGACATCGACGAGTTCATCCGCCGCACCGCGATCACCATTTATCATCCGGTGGGTACCGCAAAGATGGGCAATGATCGGATGGCTGTGGTCGATACGACACTCAAAGTACGGGGGGTTCAGGGGCTCAGAGTTGTAGACGCCTCCGTGATGCCAACGCTCGTCGGTGGCAACACAAATGCCCCAACGATTATGATTGCCGAAAAGGCGGCGGACCTGATTCTCGGAAAACCACCGTTGCCCCAAGAACACACACGGGTGTCGGAAGACAAATCAGACCGCTTTGCCGCCGCCCGTTAAGGGAGTTTTGGCCATACCTGGCCTATGCAGTGCATGACTTGGCGTCTATCGTGACGCTTAAGAACCAAGAAGGAGCCGCAAAATGCGGGTACGTGGGGTCTTACTGGCTGGGCTTGGTGTGCTTTCCCTGTCACTCATGGCGGCGACGCCCGCGAGTGCGCGGAATCTGTACTTTGACATGTGGTGCCAGGAGCAGGGGTACGACAAAGACCGCTGCGAGCGTCGCGATGCTGCCGACGTGGCCGCCTTCGAGGAATATTGGCGCCAGGTGGAAAAGTTCGAGGAGCAGTACTTCGTCGAACGCCAGAACTACAGCAACTTCCGCGACGAGTTGAACGCTCTCGACGACAACCCGAATCCTGGGTTCAGCGATTACGATCCTGAGCGCTCGCCGCGCCCGTACTAAGGCGCCTTTCGCATCACCCAAAAAAGAGGGCGCCTTACGGCGCCCTTATAGTTTCACGGGTGGTGGAAGCCAGAAGTGGCTCAAGAAAACTCTATCGCGTGCTGACGACCTTCAAATGCTTGGCCGACTTGCGCTTGTCGTCGGCAAACGTAACCGCGCTGGGGCCCGCCTGGTCGCCGGTCAAAATCGCGTTCGCCGTCATGCGCATCCGCACGAGCTTGCGGCCCATCAATCGGCTGAGCGGATCCAGCGGCTGGAAGTGGCCCAGGATGTAGGTCGTTTCGCCCCTCTCGTCGGCATAGGGCAGCAGGATGATCTCGCCAGGCATCGCCCGTCCGTCTTCGGTCTCGGCGACGGCGAGCGCAACGGTCGGCACCGCCAAGTTCGCCACGCGGATCAAAGAGGTCAGTGCCGCATTGCGCGATTGCTCCTCCCACAGGTGGGTAAACGAGTACCCGCGCAGCTCTCGGCCGAACAGATCGCACATGCCCGTGCCGGCGAGAACGAATGAAAACTTGTCGCCCGCTTCGCGTCTCAGAAGGAACGCAAACGCGAGATGCCCCTTGATCGCTTTCGGCTCGATCGACGACTTGCGCGGCGCCAGCGTCTCGCCCCGCGCAGAGCGCCAGTGATCGAGAAAACCTTGCGTATGGGTATTTCGCATTTCCTCGAACCGTTCCATTTGGGGACAGCGGCGGTGCCGTCTTGGGTTCAAAGGTTGCGAGGCCCGTGCCAACGAAAAGCCGCGCAAACGCACGCCTTCCGCGGCAGCAATCGCTGTCGTGCGATGCTGAAGAATCTCTGAACGCCGGAACGTGGTTAGAGTGGGGTTAATTCCCGCGCGAAGCGCTTCCAGTTCTCGACGTATTGCGCCGCCGAAACTGCAAGCATCGCCCGCGTCTCATCGTCGGTCTGCCGCACGATCTTGCCGGGCGCCCCCATAACGACAGAATTATCCGGAATCTCCTTGCCCTCGGTCAGCAAGGTGCTCGCACCGATGAGGCAGTTCTTCCCGATCTTTGTCCGGTTCAGGATGATCGACCCAATCCCGACCAGCGACCCGTCCCCGATCTCGCACCCGTGCAGCATCACCAAGTGCCCGATAGTCACGCCCTTGCCGATCGTAAGCGGCACGCCGGGGTCGGTATGCAGAACCGATCCGTCCTGCACGTTCGAGCCCTCCCCGATCGTGATCCACTCGGTGTCGCCCCGGGCTGTCGCCCCAAACCAAATGCTGGCGTCCTTGAGCAGCCTGACCCGCCCCATAACCATGGCATTTGGCGCGATCCAGTAACTCCCCTCGCCGGGCAAATCCGGCCGCCAATCCCCAAGAGCAAAAACGGTCATAAGAAGAATGCCTCACGCAATGAAACAATGACACAATGGGGCAAGAAAACGGCAGGCGCCAGCACGCGTTGTCCAAAATTAGATCCGCGCTGCGCGCCGCGAGGCACTCTGTCATTGTGTCGTTGTTTCACTGCGCGAGGCATATCTTCCATGACCAAAGACGAACTCCAAGCCTGGGCCCTCTCGAACGGGTGGCAGCTGATGGGCGAGCACGTGTGCCTCGTCAAACCCACCAAGCCGACGGAGGCCATCGTGCGCATGGTCCTAAAGGCGACTGTCGCGCAAATCGAGATCAAGAAGCCCTCCGGCAAATGGGACAAGGTCGCCGGCGAGAGCTACGCCAAGATCGCCTACGACGATTACGCAGAACTCCCGGCCGGCCTCGGCCTCGACAAGATTTCGGGTCTCACGGCACTCATGCGCGACAACAAAGACCGCCTAGCCTTCGCAAAGTTCAGCAAATCCTGATGCTCACCGAACTCATCGGCACGCTCGCCGCCACCCTCACGACACTCTCGTTCCTGCCCCAGGTCGCCAAGACCTGGCAGTCGCGCTCCGCCGCCGATTTCTCGTGGATTTGGTTGATCGCCTTCGCGGCCGGCCTGGCGCTCTGGCTCGTATACGGCATTGCTCTCGGGTCTCTGCCGTTGATTGCGGCGAACGGCATCACGCTGTCCCTGGTTCTCATGATCGTCTTCGTCAAGCGGCGCGAAGACCGCTGAAGAAATGCTGGCGACTGTTGCGGTCCCGCTACGGTCGCCACGGGGGCCACACGGCATCCCAAAAGCGGCAGGATTTACGAAGTGGAGCCCTCTCAAGTGATCGAACGACCTACTGCCGTCAGTGGGTCGGAATTGCCGTAACCACAACGGACATGGTCACCGCTCGCGCCAGTTAGTGAAAAATGCGGCCGCAACTTCTCCGCTTTCTACCCTCTTAATCACGTCCAGCCTGCGCGCACGAGTTGCTGCGCGCCGTATACCAACAACAACGCGCGTAGTTCCCATCCGCCGTGGTTGTGCCAGTGTTCGCTTCGCGATGGGACGCTTTTGGGAACGCGTCCTGGGAAGGATCGTCTGGCTCTCTGATGGCGATGGGAAACGCCATCAGAGACGCCGATTTTGGGGTTGGGGAACTCACATGAGAAGAGAAGCTGCCCTTCTAGGGGCTGCAGCGCTCGTTGCTCTCAGCGCGCCCGCAAACGCGGCGCGGCTGACCGGCTGGTACGGCGTCTTCGAAGGCGGGGGAACGTACATCCACGACGTCGAAGTCGCGACGTACGTACCGCCCGCGCTCCCATTGGCGTCGAACGTCGGCGCCGAGTATGGCTGGGCGGGCATTGCGGCTCTCGGCTACGCCTACGACAACGGCTGGCGCGTCGAGGTCGAGGGCGGCTACCGCAACAACGGCCTTGAAAGTCTTACGATCGGCGGTGTGGTCACACCGATGACGGGCGACATCAGCCAGTACACCGCGATGGTCAACTTCATGTACGACTTGCCGTCGTCCGGTCCGGTGACGTTCTCGCTCGGTGCCGGCGTCGGCGCGGACTGGGGCCGCATCGACACGGCCAGCCTCGGCACGCCAATCCTGAGCGACAACGTCTCGCTCGCCTTCCAAGGCATCGCAGGCATGTCGGTCCGCATGGCGAGCTGGGTCGACCTCGTGCTCAACTATCGCTTCCTGTACGTGACAGGCTTCGAGTTCGAGGAAGCACTGATCGCGCCGAACGTCTTCCACGCCGATACGGATTCGCTCTCTCAGCACCTTGTCACGGTGGGTCTGCGCTTCGGCAACCACAAGGACTTGACGCCCCAAGTCGTCGCGTCGGCACCGCCACCCGCGCCGCCACCGGTAGCGCGGCAATACGTGATCTACTTCGGCTTCAACAAGTGCAACGTCACGGCCGACGCAGACGTCGTGCTGTCGGACGCGGCCGCCTCCGCCAAACAGCTGGGCTCGGTCGCGATCAAGATCGTGGGCCATACCGACACCGTCGGTTCGCAGCGCGCGAACCAGCGTCTGTCCGAATGCCGTGCCAACGCAACCAAGACGAACCTCGTTGGCAAGGGCATATCCGCCGCCTCGATTTCAGCGACGGGTGCGGGCGAAACCCAACTGGTCGTCCAAACCGGCGACGGCATGAAAGAGCCGCAAAATCGCCGGGCGACGATAGACCTGAACTGACGGTCCGGAGAGGGGGGCTTCTCCGGGTCCGAGCGGGCGGCGCGAAAGTGCCGCCCTTTTTTCGCGTTTCTGATGTGGTGCGGTCCTTAGCCGTTCCATGCAATAAAGCCCTGAGATCACACTCTTCTAGGAGGTCGGGGGCCGGATGCTTTCGCGTCTCGCACTTGTTTTGCTTTTCTTGACGGCCGCGGCAGTCACGCTCGCCTACACGACAGGCGTCGGTTTCTCGATCCCGCTCGAAAAAGCGGTGAAGGCCGACCTCGCCGCCGCCGCATCGCCCAGCCTGGTCAACCAAAAGATCTTGGACGCACTCGAACGCGACGACATCGCGGACGCCGATCTCTACGCCGAGATCGCGAAGTTCATGAACTACCGTTTGCCGCCCGAAACGCAAACGAAGATCGACGAGGCGCACACGCTGTCGGCAACCGTCGTTCGCAACACGTGGGAGTTCGGCGAAGGCTTTGCGACCGGCGAAGGCGACACGAACGCCGGCATAGCCGGCGCCGTCTCCTCCGACCTCACCGTCGTCGGCGATGTGCGCGACATCGCAGCTGAGGGCGGCAAACTGGTCGCCGGAGTGGAGTACAACGAACTCGTCCTCGGCCTTTCGGTCGTCGGCCTCGGCGTCACCGCGGCCACGATCGCAACCGGCGGCGGCGGCATCGTCGTGAAGGCCGGCGTCTCGCTATTCAAAGCCGCCAAACGCACCGGCAAACTGACGAAGGAGTTCGCCGAAACGCTGACGCGCTTAACCAGCGACGCCGTCAACATGCCGCTGTTGCGCCAAACCCTGCGCTCGACCGACCTCACCGACTTGACGAAGACCCAGCGCGTGTTCTCCGACTACGGTCGCAACGTCCGCGCCGCGAGGCTCATGCCGGTCTTGAACCGCATGAGCGAGATCAACAACGCCGTCGGTCCGGCGGAAACGATCCGCCTGCTGAAATATGTGAAGACAACAGAGAACCTCGACGACGTTGGCGCGATGACGAAGCGGTTCGGTATCCGCTCGCGCGGCATCATGGAACTCACCGGCAAGACAGCGCTACGCTCGTTCAAGACAGGTTTCAAAGTCATCGACTGGATGTGGAACAGTATCTGGGGTTTTGCAGCCTGGATCGGCGGTCTGCTCGCGATGCTCGCCACCCGCGGCATGCGCATCTTTGGCCGCCGCGTCAGCGCCTGAGCCACAAGAAAAAACCCCCGTTCCATGGCGAGAACGGGGGTTGAAGTTCACGCTTTCGCGGCCGCTCTACGGCGACCAAAAATGCCAATTCAACCGCGCTGTAACGGCGTGCGTCTGGACCTCAACATCGTTGAGAACCGTACCTCCTGACACACCCGAGTGATCTTGGTTGCCAAGATCGATGTAGCTGTACTCGATCGCCGCGGACACGCTTGGCGAAAGCAGATGCTCCAAACCAGCGCCCGCCATCCAGCCGCCGTGCGTTTCGTCGGTTGAGATCGATCCCGCTGGCGCGTTGGTGTCTATGTCGCGGGTCTGAACGCTGGCCGTCGCATACCCACCCTTCAGGTAGACAAGCGACCGCTGATTCCACAGCCACCCCGCGCGCAACGCCGCAATACCCAGCCACTCCGCTTCCGCCGAGTACCGATCGTCGCCGATTTCGAGAACCTCTTCGAAGTCCAGCGTCGACCCGGCAAGCTCGACGCCGACAACCCAACCCGAGAACTGAAAATTGTAGCCCAATTGGCCACCCGCGATCACGCCGCTCGGCCCGAAGTCTGCGTTGTCTCCTTCGAACCAAGCCGTCGTATCCGTGATCGTCGTGGTCTCGATATCGCCCCAGATGCCGCCAGCATGCGCACCCAGATAAAGGCCGGACCAATCGGCGTGAGCGGGCGCAAGCGCCGCGCCAAATGCAATTACAGAAGCCAAGAGTGCGTGCTTGGTCATGTGCTTACCCCACTGTTTTTGTTATTCGCTCCGACGCCGCCTTTGGCTTGTACGTCGAATCGTGATGCCACGACGCTAGTGACCAAGACCCGGCGTCAACACCAAAGAGAGCGCGAACCCCTGACCACACCGCAACTTCTCTGTTGCGAATGATATGATTCGCTCACACGCAAGCGAGAAGCGCGCGAAATCCACCAACCGGGAATGCGCCGATTCTCAAGGGGCAGGCATCGCTAGTGCACCAATTCCACGGCGAGCGCCGTCGCCTCGCCGCCGCCGATGCAGAGCGAAGCGACACCCCTCTTCAGCCCGCGCCGCTCCAGTGCATTGATCAGCGTCACCACAATGCGCGCCCCCGACGCACCGATCGGATGCCCAAGCGCACACGCACCGCCGTTCACGTTGACGACGTCGTGCGCCAGTGAGAGGTCGCGTAGCGCAATCATCGATACCACCGCGAATGCCTCGTTGATCTCGTAAAGATCGACGTCGCTCTTCTTCCAGCCCGCCCGCTCAAGCACGCGCTCGATCGCCTTTACGGGCGCCGTCGTGAACCAGCGTGGCTCTCCCGCATTGCTCGCCTGCGCCACGATCCGTGCAATGGGCTTGAACCCTCGCTTCGCCACGACATCGCCGCGCGCGAGCACGAGCGCCGCCGCGCCGTCCGAAATCGACGACGAATTCGCCGCCGTTACGGTACCGTCCTTTGCGAACGCGGGCTTCAGCGTCGGTATCTTCGCGGCATCGGCCTTGCGCGGCTGTTCGTCGATCGCGACCGCAACATCGCCGCTCTTCGCCCGCACCGCGACCGCGACGATTTCCTTCTCGAAACTGCCGTCCTTCTGCGCCCGTTGCGCGCGCGCAAGCGACTCGATCGCATAGGCATCTTGTTCCGCACGCGTGAATTGATAGTGCCGCGCGGCATCCTCCGCATAGGTACCCATCAGTCGGCCTTCGTAGGCATCCTCAAGCCCGTCCAGGAACATGTGGTCCTTGATCTCGCCGTGACCGAGCCGGAATCCGCCGCGCGCCTTTGGCAGCAAATAAGGGGCGTTGGTCATCGACTCCATACCGCCCGCAACGATCACGCCCGCACCACCGTCGCGCAACTGATCGGCGGCAAGCATCAACGCCTTCATGCCCGAGCCGCAGACCTTGTTGACCGTCGTGCACGGCACGGTGTTCGGCAACCCGCCGTGAATTGACGCCTGCCGCGCCGGCGCCTGCCCCACACCGGCAGGCAGCACACAGCCCATATAGGCCTCATCGACCTCTTCCGCCTTCGCGCCAGCGCGCGCAACCGCCGCGCGGATCGCGGCCGCACCGAGCTGCGGCCCTGTCAGCCCCGAAAGCTCTCCCTGAAAGCCGCCCATCGGCGTACGCGCCGCCCCGGTGATGAAGATGTCCATGACCTGACCTCTCGAAAATACTGCAGCGCATATAGCACCACCGCGCGCCCGCCGTCGAATGGGGCTAAACTCCCGAGTCACAATGCGTCATGAGACGCTTGAGGGAGGAAGCGAATGGTCAAACTCGCAATCGGTGCTCTGCTCGCCGCCGTCGCCATGTTCATGTGGGGGTTCTTCTATTGGGGCTCGGGCGTGATCGATCCCTTCTCTCACATGACCGGCGAGAACGAGTCGGCAATAGGCGAAGCGCTCAAAGCGAACCTTCCCGCCGACGGCGTCTACTTCGTGCCCGAACCGAAGCACGGCACAACTGAAGAATGGCAAAGCCGCATGAGTGCGGGTCCGGTCGCCATGATCAATTTTAGGGCCGGCGGCACGGCGCCCATGACGCAGACGATGTTGTTCGGCTTCCTCCACATGCTGGGTACGGCAATCTTGCTAGGCCTTCTATTGCAGTTGCTCGCGCCAGCTGCACCCACTTACGCCGATCGGCTAAAGATCGTCGCCTTCATCGGCGTGGTAGCGGCATTCGAAGCGCATCTGGGCCAGCCGATTTGGTGGCATTGGCCGTGGACGCACGCGCTCATCGGCGCAGGTTACACGTTCGGCTCGTATCTGATTGCCGGTCTGGTCCTGTCCTACTTCGTGCCGGCGAAAGCCTAACCGTCACTGCACGCGAAACGCCGGGAAAAACGTATCGAACCCGGCGCTCTCGCCTTCATACGCTGCATAAGTCGTGCAGCCGGCGAGCGTCAGCCGCCCAGGGACGAACACCATGCGCCGCTTGTCGATCGCTTCGGCAAGCGCGCGATCCTGCAGTTCAGCCTTAAACCGCGCGACGGCCGACCGCACATCGGAAGCTACACGCGCATCGGCCAGCACTTCACGAACGTAGGTGTCCTCGTCGCGCGAATCTTCTGTCAGCGCTCCCTGCCACAACCGCGCCGATTGGAACCCCGGGGCTACCCGGCACGCAGTCGTGACGGCCTCGGGCGTAGCCAAGCGCACTTGCAGCCCAACGGCGCCTGCAAGCACGGCCTGAGCCAAAATCGCCAATCCAAACGCCGGCGCTACCAACTTGAGCATGGCACCCCTCGCTCGAGCCCTACTCTAAGGCACTCAAGCACCAGTTCGCCACGAAAGCCTTCACGATCCGTTAACCGCCCAAAACGCTCTATCGAGCCAGCGGAAGCAGCCGAAACAAAACCCACAAGTGACGCCTGCGGCACAGCGGTGAGCCGCTGCACCGCAAACGGGCACGTTAGACTCAGGAACGCTGCAGCCCCGTCACCGCTTGGCGCGTGGCGAGCAACGACTGCCCCGCAACCATGCCCTTCCAGGCGTCCTGGTCGCCGTAGAACGCGTCGCGCATTTGCTTCTTGATGGCGCGCCCCTGAGGCGAACCGTATTCGCCATAGCCGTGCAGCCACGCGTCCGCCCTGAGCGCGCCAAGAACGTCCATCACCGCAAGCGTCCCTATCTCAAGCGCCAGACCCGTCACTTCGGCATGCGGCAACACGGCGGCCGCGGCGCTCAATCCGTCACCGGAAATGTCCGCCGACGTCGAGGTTCCGCCCGACGGCGACGTAACGGATGAACCGTACCACCGCGCCGCCCGCTTGAACGCCTCGCTGTCGCGCGCGACCGGAACGATCTGTTCGCCGAAGCCCCAGGGTCCAAGGCCGGTGTGATAGTCGATGATCGCAATCTTCGCCGCGCTCGCGAGTTTGCTGCGAAAGATCTCGCTTTGCGTCTTGCGCGACCACGTCGGTCCCGCTCCACCGAAGAAGATTCCCTTCGGATGCGTGTACTGCCCGCCGCTCACCGCCTGCTGAAACGCGGGCATACCGTGCTTCTGCGCGTAGGCTGTGAGCGTCGCCATCGCCTGCTGCTGGGCTTCGCCGTCCCAATGCCGGGGACAGATCGCCTCGCTGAGTTCGCTGTAGGAACGGTTCTCCGGCAGAGGCTTCGCGAAGTCGATCCAATTGCGGTTGAGATCGACGTTTTCGTGCGTCACACGCCGGTTCCAAGCAAAGCCATAGGGGTTGATCGCATGGATCAGCAGCGCAGCGAGCCCCTTCGGCAGCCGGGTCTGCTCTGCCCTGCGCAACCAATCGACCTGCGCGCCCGAACCGCAATAGCCCTCCACGCCGTGCGTCCCGGAAATCAGCACCAGCACGCGATCCGCATCGCGCGGTCCGAACCACGCAATGTCCGTCGAAAGCTCTTGGCCCTCCGGCCCCTTCTCCGGATGCACGAACCGTTCGAGCGTTCCGCCCCCCTCCTTTGCCACCACAAGGAACTTCGCGCGCGCCTCGTCGTAGGAGGCGCTGAAGCTTTCAGCCGAGTTCATCCGAAGCATTCTCCGTTCGTATCCGTGCGCAAGATCACGCCAAGACCCAAGCAATGTCAAAAGCTTGGGGGTGGCCCGTTGCGCCACCAAGTCCCCTCCCCCATCCTGGCGCGAACTGATTCTCGCGGCACGCCCGAGCGAGGGACCCATGACCTCAGACTACATCGTCGCCATCACTGCCTTGACGCTCGCGGCACTCGCAACGCCCGCGTTCGCACAGGCCGTCTCCTCCGGCCAACCGGTCAACGCGCCGATCCTCTCGCCGACGCTTCCGGCAAATTGTCCACCGGGAAACCCGGCCCAAGACCCGCGCTGCGCGCACACCTCGCTTCCCGCACCGGTCCTGGCGCCATCGGCACCCGCGCCATCATCTCCCGGGCCGACCGGCAGCGGCGGCCGCCTCATCACCGGCTTCAGCGCCGGCAGCACTGCCAACCTGCAAAAGGTAGTGAGCTACTTCCAACGCGGCGCGATGCAAATCGACACGAAAAGAGCATTCGGCTTCGTGCTGATACCGCGCACGGCCGTGACCGACGAAGACCGCGCCGTGCAGCGCCGCTTCTGCCAGATCACGCTGGCACAGCTCGACTACATGGCCCCTGAAAGCGCCGCGACAGCGCAAGTCCTGATGACCTACTGGCCCATCTCGGGCGTCGTCGAACGCTGGCAGATCGAATACGCGTTCCGCAACCGCCGCTGTGACGACCTGATCGACTGGTACGACCACAGCCTCGCGCGCTCGATCGCCACCAAAGCCGACATCGCACATCTGAGCGGTCCGCTGCTCATCACCTGGCCCTCGCAAGACCCGACCTACGCCGAAGAGCGCTCGCCGCTCATCGTCGACTTCGCCAAAGCCGACAACGAGCATGCGACCAAAGCACTGCAATACTGGTTCCGCCAACTGAACGGCGAACCGCAACTTTGGACGAACCGCATCCGCGAAGGCACGATCCGCGCCGAACTCGCCGACGCGATCAACGACACGGCCGGCGTCGTCCTCGCGGTACTCCATGGCAAATGGGATAGCGTCGCGGCAGTCAGCGAAACGCCTTAAGAGAGGAGCCCTTACTCTAAGGTCGCTCGGTTTGATAGCGCACCGCGCGCGATGAGCGCCGCAATCGCGCCCGTAAAGAGAAGGGTGCAGAACACACTGCCCTCGGGACCTTCGGCACCGCCGGTCAGATCATCCGGGCCGAACGGCATCAGACGCACGAGCAGTGCCGGCACTTGCATATCAAGTCCCGTCACACGCGACTCGAAGCCGACGGCAAGCAGCCAATTCCATCCCGCGTGCCACCCCATGACGCCCCAAATGTTGCGGGTCTTCAACGCCCAACAACACGCGAACGCCGAAAACAAAACCGTGTTGACGATCGTGACCAAA